>DATCXA010000271.1:0-6431 GCA_036566085.1 Propionibacteriaceae bacterium | reverse complement strand
CCGCAGGCCAGTTGCAGTCGGAGATCGCCGAAGGCATGTGGCATCTGGCGCCAGCGGACTACAGCGATGTCTTCGGGCGTCGACCGCTGCAGCTATGGCGTACGGTCTTGCGTCGGCAGAAGAGCGAGATCGCGTTCTTCTCGACATGGCTAGAGAATCCCGAGCTCAACTGAAACTGACCCGGGGCGTTCACAGTCGTGGCGGACACTACGAGAGGTTGGGATTACTCGCAACAATTGCCTTGAATGTTAGGTCCCATCAGGCTTCCCGCTAGTCAGCCACGTAACTCACAGCTCGCCCATTGGCCGCTGCGACTTCTCGTCAATGTTGTGAAGCTAGTTTTCAAGGTGCATAGGATTACGTCGCAGAGTCGCAGAGTCATAAGGTCATCGCGGGTCTGCCCACCGCCGATGTCGGTGTCCATATCGCAGTGACCGAAGGGGTGCCAGTGTCTGAAACAACCAAGAGTCCAGGGGCGCGTAGCCGGGTGCTGGTGGTTGACGATGACGCAGCGCTGGCCGAGATGCTCTCCATCGTGCTTCGCAACGAGGGCTTCGAGCCGATTTGGTGCGCTCACGGAGACAAGGCGTTCTCAGCGTTCAAGGAAGCCAAGCCTGACCTGGTGCTGCTGGACTTGATGCTGCCGGGCCGCGATGGTGTCGACGTATGTCGCGATATTCGCGCAGAGTCCGGCGTGCCCATCGTCATGCTGACGGCCAAGACCGACACGATCGACGTTGTCGAGGGGCTGGAAGCTGGCGCCGATGATTATGTAGCCAAGCCCTTCAAGGCCAAGGAGCTCGTCGCCAGAATCAAAACCAGGCTGCGCCGGATGCCGGCCTCTGAAGAGATCGACGTCGAGACCTTGCGGATTGGGGATCTTTCGATCAGCGTCGACGGGCATTCGGTCAAACGGGACGGCGTCCAGATCCAGCTCACACCTTTGGAGTTCGATCTGTTGCTCGCATTGGCCCGGCGCCCGTGGCAAGTCTTTAGTCGCGAAGTCTTGCTCGAGCAGGTGTGGGGCTACCGTCATGCCGCAGATACGCGACTGGTCAACGTACACGTACAGCGGCTGCGTTCGAAGATCGAGAGGGATCCTGAGCATCCGGAGATCGTGGTAACCGTGCGAGGAATCGGTTACAAAGCCGGCGAAACCGCCCAGGTTCGATAGCCGGTCCCGCTTCGATGCGGTCGCTCACGTAGACGCCGGCACATGGTCTCGATCCGAAGTGTCCTGAAGTCCCATTGGTGGCGGTTCCCCGTCAACTGGTGGTGGCGGTCCTTGCCGCTGCGGGTCGTGCTGACGGTCTTTCTTGCTTCGGTGCTCGTCTTGGTGTTGGGCGGTTTCTTGCTCATGCAGCAGGCCACAATGGGGGTAATCGACGGTAAGAAGGTGACCGCCAAGAACGAAGCCCGGCAGGCCGTCAACACCGCGCAACAACAGCTCAACGCAGCTGACCTCACTGCTGATGTCAACGTCGACAAGCTGCTCCTCGACCTTGCCACGGGCTTCGCTAGTAGAGCCCAGCAGTTCGAGGTCATCATCATTGCTCGGGGCCAGACGATCACTGCTGGGAACGCCTTGCGCAGCAGCATTCCGGATGCATTGCGTACCAAGGTCGAACAAAGCAACGAGCTTTGGATTAGCTCAACCCAGATCAACTATCGCGACATGCGACCCTCGGTGGCAGGGCTTGCCGCGGGTGCGACCCTGAACCTGCAAGGCACCGATCGCTTTCAGATGTACCTGATGTTCCCGCTCACCCAGGAGATCGCAACTCTGGGCGTTCTGCGGTACGCGGTGGTGTCGACAGGCGCCATCCTGGTGATCTTGTTGACTCTCATTGCAGCGCTAGTGAGTCGCCAGGTCGTGACCCCCGTCCGTGCCGCCCGACGGGCAGCCGAAAGCCTCGCATCGGGCAACCTGCGGGATCGCATGAAGGTGCGGGGACAGGACGATCTTGCCCGGCTTGCCACATCAATGAACTACATGGCTTCCGAGCTGGAGAAACAGATCAACACGCTCGAGGAGCTGTCGGCGGTTCAGCAGCGGTTTGTCTCCGATGTCTCCCACGAGCTCCGTACGCCGTTGACGACCGTCCGAATGGCCTCGGAGGTGTTGTATGAGGCGCGCGAGGACTTCGATCCAGTCGCGGCACGGTCGGCCGAGCTACTGCAGAAAGAGCTGGATCGTTTTGAGGCGCTACTCGGTGACCTGCTAGAGATCTCGCGCTTCGACGCAGGGGCGGCCCAGCTCAGCGTCGAGGAGGTCGATCTGCGCGATCTCGTGCATCGAGTGGTGGACGCCAATGTGCAGCTCGCCGAGACGAATAACACCGAGGTCAACGTGCACGAGAGCGGTGAGGCGAAAGCCGAGGTGGATACCCGGCGGATCGAACGAATCCTCCGTAACCTCCTGGTCAATGCGATCGAGCACAGCGAAGGCCATCCGATCGACATCTTGATCGAGAGCGATGATGCCGCCGTGGCGATCGCGGTTCGCGACCATGGAGTGGGCTTCGAAGCCAGTCAGGCCAGGCAGGTGTTTCACCGGTTCTGGCGTGGGGATGCGTCGCGGGCCCGAGCGGTCGGCGGCACTGGCCTCGGCCTAGCGATCGCCATGGAAGACGCAAACCTGCACGGTGGCTGGCTAACGGCATGGGGCCGGCCGGCAATGGGAGCTCAATTCCGGCTGACGCTGCCCAGGAAAGTGGGAGCAATACTGGAAACCTCACCCCTTCCACTGGTGCCGCGCGACCTTGTCGGTCCAGGCGGCGCCAGACTTGATGGTCTTGAGGCGCCAGCACCTCGTGCCCCGAGTTCACCGGCTTCGCCGTCTCCGGCTCCACGCCGCGCGGCCGCTGAGGAAACGGTGAGTCCATCATGAGGCGCACGCGACGCTACATCGCCATGATGATCATCCTCATGGCCAGTCTGTTGGCGTCAGCCGGCTGCGTGAGTGTCCCAACGACGGGGCCAATCGATAAGGTTGAAGGGCAGCAACCTTCCTGTCAGAACGGCTGTGTGAATGTCCAAGTTGTACCTCCGGATCCGAGTGCCGGGCCAAAAGAGATAATCGAGGGCTACCTGCGGGCGACCTCCAACTACCAACCGAACTATGCGGTCGCGAGACAGTTTCTAACTCCGATGGCTGCCGAGAAGTGGAGCCCTGAAGTGGGGGTTCGGATCTACCAGGGCTCGCCCGTCGTGCAGGGCGACACAGTCATATTCAATCGGCTCGTCGGCCAGCTAGAGCCGGACCGCACCTACACGGCGCTGGCAAGCGACAAGCAGTTCAAGTGGAATTTTGGGTTGCGCCAAGGAGAAAACGGCGAATGGCGGATTACCCATCCGCCGGAGGGACTTATGGTTGCCGAGTTCTCCTTCAAATACTTCTATCAACCTTACGATCTATTTTTCGTCGGAAATGGACGGTCTTTGGTTCCGGACCCGATCTACCTGCCGGGGTTGACCAATCCGGCGAACGTCGCCTCGGCCCTGATGAAGGGTTTGCTGAACGGCCCCTCGAAGTGGTTGAAGCCCGCAGTAACTAGTGCCATCCCGCCGAAGACCAGCTTGAGCGTGGACTCAGTGACGATCACTAACGGTATTGCGGAGGTGCCCCTCAGTGATTCCGTGGCTGCATTGCCTGATCCGCAGCGTAGCTTGCTTGCAGCGCAAATCGTGTACACCCTGAGGCAGGTCCCCGGGGTCAAAGGTGCCTTGATCAAGGTGAATCAGCAGCCATACCGGGTGCCCGGAAGCGATCCCAATAGTCTCGCGGTCCCAATTGACGCCATTTCGGGAGATCTCGACCCAATCCCGTCAATTGTGGGCGAGGAGCCATATGCAGTTCAGGGCAGGGCGGTGAAGCAGCTGACGACAGCTTCAGATTCGCCAACTCTCAAGGGGCTACCGGGAACATTGGGCCATGGCAAATACCCGGTCGATGCGTTGGCTTTATCAGTGACGAACGCCGATTTCGCCGTTATTACTGACCGTCGGACGACGCTCCGTCGTGCGCCCATTACGACAGGCGAGCCAACGACGGTACTAAGCGGTGCCAGTGAGCTTCTCAGGCCACAATTCACAAGGTATGGCGAACTCTGGGCCATTGGGCGGCAGGGCGGCCGGCAGTGGATCTGGGTGCTCTCGGCGGGTAAGAAGGTCCCAGCACGGATCGACCTGCCGGTGCAGGATGTGAAGGCGTTCAAGATCTCACCCGACGGCACCCGAATGGCATTGGTGCGCAGCACTAAGAGCGGGTCAGAGCTCGGGCTCGCACGAATCATCCGCTCCGACGAGATCATTGTTGACGGCTGGCGCGGTCTGAACACCACACCGTTGATCGACAAAGTCCAAGATGTCGCATGGCTGGATGCCACCGACTTGCTCGTGTTGGGAGCTTCAGGGACCGACACTGCTTACGCGCCGTTCCGCGTGGTCCAAGATGCATCGCGAATTACTCGGCAGGGCGATCCTGAGAACTGGAATGCCGTTGAGCTCGCCGTCTCGCCTCGAAGGCAAACCGCAATCATCGTCGGCGCTCAAGGCCACACGTGGAAAGACGATGGCAGCCAATGGTCGCCCTTCATCAGAGAGCAGGTCAGGACCATTGCCTATCCCGGCTAGACGTGATCACAATCCACAGATTGTGTCCCGGCAGCCGATACCGACGGCAGAAGGCGTCAGACTCAGCCGGTGGGCTTTGAGGATGGGCTAGCGGCAGCGGGTGATCTGTTGCTCGGCGCCAGCTGTCACGGCTGTGGGCAGCCCTGGTGGGGGATCTGCCCGACCTGCCGTCAAGAGCTCGCTAGCCAAAAACCGTTTGTCACGACACCAGTTCCGTGTCCGGACGGATTCCCTACCACGATCACCTCGTCCCCGTACGACCGCATCCTGCGGAGGGTGATCAATGCGCACAAGGAGCGACAGGGACTGGTCCTGACCCGCTTCCTCGCCGAGCGGCTGGCACTGAGCGTCCATGCATTACTAGCGAGTAAGGCGTACGGGCTGCGCAGGACCAGGATTGTCCTGGTGCCGATACCTTCGGCCGCCCGAACTGTCCGGCGGAGGGGGTTTGACGCAACGCGTGCGATGGCACGACTGGCTGCACGCCGACTCCGCGGCCAATATCTGATCAGCACGCGATCAGCACTCGGACAGGCCAGGCCAGTCGCCGATCAGGCGGGACTAGGAGCCCGAGCCCGCCAGCAGAATCTAGCTGGCGCATTCCGAATCCGAAGACCGATCAAGACTGGCGCGGCCGTGATTCTCGTCGACGACTTAGTGACAACCGGCAGCAGCCTGGCGGAGGCCGCGCGGGCGCTCAGGGAAGCCAGAATTCCGGTGCTGGGCGCCGCTACGGTGGCGGCCACGGTACGGCTGCGCAGCCCCAAGCCGTCGCGTGATACGCCCGATGTTCGCGGACTGAGAACTCAGTGAGGATCATCCGAACCCGTAGAAATACCCGTTAGTAGGGATTAGCGTCTGGGTATGGCGCTTGCGCACCGGGGGGATTTCAGGCTTGGGATTTTGAGGCTGGGCCGAAATCAAGGTGTGACGAGGGCCTTCGTCATTTCTAAACCGATGCCGCAGCTCTGTCGGCCGTCGGTGGCGGACACCGGGCGCATGCCCGCCTAGTCGCGTCGTTCGAACTCCCACTCCTCGACGGAGGTAGACATGGATGTTGTCGTCAAGTCCCGACATTGCAACGTGTCGGACCAGTTTCGCTCCTACGTGGACGAGAAGATCACTCGGCTCGAGAAGCTCAACGACCGCGCTATTCGCGTCGAGGTAGAGGTATCGGCAGAGCGGAACAAGCGACAACACGACCAGGCAAGCCGCGTCGAGATCACACTTCGCACCAAGGGTCCGGTGGTACGCGCAGAAGCTGCGGCCGAAGACAAGCTCGCCGCATTCGATGTGGCGCTGGACAAGCTCCTGGCCCAACTGCGCAAGGCGGCTGACCGCAAGCGGGTACACCGGGGCCAGCATTCACCTCGCTCGCTCCATGACGCAGCGGCTGAGCTGCCGTTGATCGAGAGCGGAGCGCCAGAGACAAACGGCACGTCGGTACGCAGCGTTGCCGGGATGGAAGTTCGTGGTGAGGGTCCGATGGTGGTGCGGGAGAAAGTGCATCCCGCGGTGCCGATGAGCCTGGACCAGGCGCTGTTGGAGATGGAACTCGTCGGCCACGACTTCTATCTCTACATCGACTCCGAGCACATGGTGCCGAGCGTGGTGTATCGCCGCAGAGCCTACGACTACGGCGTAATCCGCCTCGACATGGCGTATGCGCTGGTCTCCTGATCGCACCAGCGGTACGACAGCCTTTCCAGACTGACACTGGGGAGACGTACGGCCGGCAGTAGCAAAAATGGCAGTTGGCTCTCTGGGCGGGCGTAAGTTCCTGCGCGTTCAAGGTT
>DATCXA010000245.1:0-7142 GCA_036566085.1 Propionibacteriaceae bacterium | reverse complement strand
TGCTGGCGCGAGAGGTACGCGGGCGGCTGGCGGAACATGCACGCCAGTGGGGTATGCCGCGAGTGGTCTACCTGGGAAATCACGGTCTGTTTGTCCTCGGCGTCAGCGCGGCGCAGGCGCTGCAGCTGACGGAAATGGCTGACAAGGTCAGTCGGATTCTCGGTACGACGCTCAGCTTCGGAAATGTTGTTCCCATGACAGAGGAAAGTGTGAAACGCATCGACACTCGCGACGATGAGCAGATACGCCGTACCACCCTGGCGCGCGCCGCTTTGCCGCAGCCCGATAACAAGTCAGAGGAGCGTGAGGGCCTACGGTCCTAGATCTCTTGATTGATAGGGAGCATGACGAGATCCCGGATGTTGATGTGACGCGGCAGGGTCAGCATGTACGCGACGGCATTGGCGACATCCTCCGAAGTCAGCCCTGTTCCGGCAGCGACGCCATCGGCGACCGCCGCAGCGTCGGTGACCTGCCAGAGATCGTTCAGCACGACGCCTGGTGCGATGGCGCCGATTCGAACGCCGCTTCCGACCAGTTGTCGCCGGAGCCCGTGAGTCAACGCCTGTACGGCATGCTTGGACGCCGAGTACACCGGCTCCCAGTGGATTGACTGATGTCCAGAGACCGAGCTGGTGACGACAATGTCGCCGGTTCCGGCGGCGATCATGTATGTCAGCGTCGCATGGATCGTGCGCACGACGCCGCCGACGTTGGTGTCAATGAGTTGCAGTAACTGCGTGATGTCATTTGCGACGAAGTCGCCGGCGGCATAGATCCCGGCGTTGGCGATCAGAATGTCGATTCGTCCATGCAGGTCAATCGTCCTAGCTATGAGGTGATCAACTTCCCTCGTCGATGTGACATCGGTGGGGATGGTCGTGGCCGCGTCACCTAGGTCGCGCGCCGCCTCCTCGAGTTTTTCGGTCGACCGCGCAGCTACGACGAGGAGTGCGCCAGCATCTGCAAGTACCCGAGCCGTGGCAAGTCCGATTCCTGAGGAGGCGCCGGTAACGACCGCCACCTTTCCAGAGAGTGGTCTGTCCATCTTGTGGAGCCCAGTTTCGGGTTTCGAGTCGTTTTGGTCTGACTGGCGGTGAGGGTCGGCCGGTTGATCGTCGACCGACCCCCACCCGTCCAACTCAGCAGCTGGACTTATAGACGGCGGCAGCTCCCTCGCCGTCGACATTGTCCTTAGTGATGATTGTGAAGCCGGTTTGGACCTTGGGCGTCGGACTACCGCCTTCCAAGGCGGTCACGGCAGCGTCCACGCCGTACTGCCCGATCACTCCCGGCTCCTGCGCCACTAGCGCTTGAACCGTTCCTTCTTTGAGATCCTTAACCTGGTTCGGGCCGGCGTCGAAACCGACGATCTTGACCTGATCTCCCTTCCCAGCCTGGCGAACACCAGTGGCCGCGCCTTCCGCGGAGAACAGGTTGGTCGCGAACACTCCAACAATGTCTGGGTCCTTTTGCAGCGCCGAGCCCATGAGGTTGGCCGCTGTGGCCGGATCATCATGGTCGTACTGGATGCCGACGTAGGAGAACTTTGAGTCCGCCTTCACGGCGTCTTCAAAGCCTTTCGCCCGCGCATCAGTAGTGGAAATGCCGGGGTCCACCGACATCATCATTACCTTGCCGCCGTTTGGATTGAGCTGCTTGATAGCTTCGAAGGCTGCCTTTCCACCACCCTCGTTGTCCGATGCGATCGCAGAAACGGCGATGGAAGGATCTTTCACGGTGGTATCGACGAGGACGATCTTGATACCGGCCGCACTTGCTGCTTTGAGGGGTGCTTGCATCGCCGTGACATCCGTGGGTGCAATGAGGATGGCGTCCGGTTTGCCGGCGGCCACCGAGTCGAGGATCGGCTTTTGCACCGTGGGGTCGAACTTCTGACCTCCTTGGGTTTTCACCGAGACCCCCAGCTTGGCGGCCTCCGCTTGCATGCCACAGTTCATCGTGATGTAGAACTCGTCGCCGGCCACTCCCTGAATGAACTGCAGGTTGTAGTTCTTACTCGCTTTTGCGGGTGCTGCCATCGACGATGCGAGGCCCGTTGGTGCGGCGGACGGTGCGGAGCTCGCGCCGCCGCCTTGTGATGCTTGCGGCGCTGGTTCGGCCGGCTTGGAACTCGTGCATGCTGCCAGCGGCAGGGCCACGAAAAGCAGCCCGGCCGCTGTAAGGGCGGTGGTGCGGTTCACTGGTGTTCCTTTCACTTCGTCCGATGGTTAGGTATTGCGACGGAACAGGGCGAGGACTGGGTTGATGTGCGCCGCACCACGCAAAGCGGCGGCCCGTCGGGATTGGTCAATGTAGACGGCTGCGATAAGTACTATGCCGACGGCGACCCCCTGCCAGAAGGGCTCCACGCCAATGATCACGAATCCAGCTTGAAGGACAGCGGGGATGAAAAGGCCCACGACAGTGCCGAAGATGGAGCCCTCGCCACCGAAGATCGAGGTGCCGCCGATGACAACTGCTGCGATGACGTTCAGATTCGTCAGTGATTGCCCGGCGATCGTGGTGGTGCCGAACTGGGCGAGGGCGAGCACGGCTCCTAGCCCTGCAAGCATTCCCATCAACGCGTAAACCATGATCAAGTGGCGGCTGACATGGACACCGACCCGGCGGGCGGCTTCCTCGTTGGATCCGATGGCGTAGGTGTAGCGGCCGAACCTGGTCTTATGCAGCACGATTCCGCCGATGATCACCACCACAAGTGCGACGAATGGCAGCGATGGGATGCCGAGAATCTTGATATAGGTGTTGAAGTCGGTTAGTGCCTCCGGCACCGACCGTACGTCAATGCCGCCGGTGATCACCTGCGCTAGCCCGAGGGCTATCGAGAGCGTTCCCAGCGTGACGATGAGGGGCGGGATCTTCGCCTTGGCCACCAAGAATCCATTCAGCAACCCCCAGAGGGCTCCGGTTATGAGGGCAGCGAGGATGCCGATGGCAGCAGTGCCCCATCCGTTACCGCCGATACTCTGCATCACTTTCGCTGCGACGACTGAGGAGAAGACGAGCACCGATCCAATCGACAAGTCGATACCGGAGGTGATGATGACGAACGTCATGCCTACTCCGAGAACGGCCCAAACGGCGATGTTCTGCGAGATGAGCGAGAAGTTGCTGGGGGAGAAAAACTTGCCGCCTGCTGCGACGGAGAAAAACGCGACGATCACCACGAGGACGCCGAGGATCCACACCGATTGCAGGCTTGTGATCCGCTTGATCAGTGACTGTTGACCTTCAGCTGTCTCGACGACGGCCTCTTCCTCGGGGGGAGTGACAACGCTCATCGGAGCTCCTCCTTGCTGAAGTCCAGGGCGCCGGTCATGGCACCCACCAGTTGTTCGACCGTGGTGCCCTCAGATGGCAGGGTCGCCACTCGGGTGCCGAGCCGCATGACTTGAATCCGGTCAGCTACCTCCAGCACTTCGGGCATCGAGTGGGAGATCAAGACCACCGCAATGCCCTTGTCGCGGACCCGCTTGATGGTCTCGAGAACGTTTTTGGTCTGCACCACACCGAGGGCGGCGGTGGGTTCATCGAGGAACACCAGCCTGTTCGCCCAAGTAATCGCGCGGACAATGGCGATCTGCTGACGTTGCCCTCCCGACATGGAACCGACGGGAGCGGTAAATGACCGGACCGTGCCTCCGAGTTCGTCGAAGCCCGCTTGGGCTTTTGTCCGCATGGCCTTCTCGTCCATGAATCCCAAAGGCCCGAGGATGCCCTTCCGGGGGATCTCCCGGCCCAGAAACATGTTTTGGACAGGATTGAGGTGTGGGGCAAGCGCCAGGTCCTGATAGACGACTTCCATGCCCATCGCAGACGCCTGCTCGGTGCTCGTGATCGTTACGCGCTTGCCTTCGAAGAACAGCTCGCCCGAATCCAGTTCGAGGTTGCCTGTCAAAGCCTTGACCATCGTTGATTTACCGGCACCGTTATCGCCGATGAGCGCGACAACCTCGCCTGGGTAGATGTCGAAGTCGGCGTTGTTCAAGGCGCGGACATGACCAAAGCTCCGACTCAGTCCGCGAGCTTCCAGAATGGGGGTTCCTGTTCTAGGTGGTGCCTGTGCAGGCGGCGTACTAGGTGTCGTCATGATGTGATACCCCCTTGTCTGTTGTCATGTTTTCGCTCCCTTCGGGCATCGTGTCAAGGGACGATGACGATCTTGCGCGCAGCATGGTCGGATCGTTATACAGCCCTGTCAACAAGGATTGGGTCCGGACGTGGCATCGGTGTCGATCAAACGAGCTTGATCTTTTAGAACCTGTCGGCCGCCACCGGCCGGCATCTGCGAAAGCTATCGTTGACTCGCGGCCTCGGTCCATGGGTGGGCGCGCTGGTTGGCCACGGTGACAAGATCATCCAGGCGTGGCCGGGCCACGGTGTCGAGGAAGCGTTGACGTTCCACGCCGCTAAGAGGAAGAGCCTCGCGCCAGATTGACCGACCGGCGATAAACCCGGAGGCTCCACCTTCGTCGAATGCGATCTTGAGGACGTCACTGAATTGCTCGAAGGGTACGCCGGCCGATAGCACAGCCCACGGGCGGTGAAGAGCGTCCGCTAGGCGCCGGCACGCCGCAGGCGACCCGGGGTACTCGAGTTTGAGCAAATCGATGTCGAGCTCGTCAAGTGCCCGAGCCGCTTCGATGATCGCGGTTTCCCGCGCCTTGCCGGAGAGCTGCTCGCCAGGGAGCTCGTAGACAAGATTCTCAATAACGGCAGGCAAACCTGTGGACGTGCAATCGGCGATGATCTCGCGGCAGACATCCAACACCTCACGTACAAGATCAGGTTCACCGATCTTCGGGTTCGGCCGATCGGCACGCAACTGCACCAGGAACTTGACGGCGTCCCCGCCCTGGGCGGCGACCCAGCGCGCATTGAGTTCCGGGTCGCGGTGGGTGCGGGGCTCGCCGTTGTAGCTATTCCGGATGGACGGTTCGGCAGCAACGAGCAAGCCGCAGTCCGGCGCTAGGACCTGGGTCTCGGTAACGGCGGGAACGCCGTAGGTCGGGTCGAGCAGGATGCCGGTTGCCGCCGGCGTGAGGGCACGCGCCACGTCGACCTTGGCTGCGCGCAGGTCGTGATCACTGGCATCAATGTCTAGGGCTTTGAACATGCGCCTGAGGGTGTTTCGCTGATCCATGGCGATGATCGCGAACACGCCGTTATTTGAAGCAATATCGGCAAGTGTCTTTGCGTTCTTCGTCTCTGCCGTCATGCAATGTCTCCTAAGCCAGACGATGGTAGGCTGAAGTCGGCTCTCAGTTGCAACACAGTGCGGTGCACAAGTTGATCAACTGAACCGACGGCGTGGATCGGAATGTGCGGACCGACCGGCGGCCCGAGGTGGAGCTGATCAATAAATCGTTGCTCGCCACGGAGTTTGCCCGTGTCGCGGCCGGCTCCGCGTGCACGCATCCGATGCAGCAGTTCCTCCCGACTGAGATACAGCCAAACCATTGTCACAGTTACAGCGCCAGCTTGCCGAAGTCGATGACTGAGTTCTTCCCAGGCGTGGAGGTTCTTCCGTTCTTCAGTGAAAGGGGCGACAAGCAGCACGGTGCGCCCTGCACGGAGGTTGTCTTCGCCTAGGCAAGTGATCGTTTCGTACCGAGCAGCGCGAGTGAGCTTCGCTAGCCGTGGATCGTCGATGTCATTGACGTTGACAAGGGAACCAATGATGCTGATCAATGGCCCAGTCGCAACATCCTGATCGACCAGAGTTGCTCCAAGTGTCCTGGCAAGTGACGCGGCCACAGTGCTCTTGCCCGACGCCGGCGGTCCAGCGATAAGGACTGCTGCTGGCCGAGCGTCCGTTGTAGCCATACCGAGAATGCTGCCATTGAACGGGGATCGCTCATTCGGACGCATCAGCCGATGCTGAGGATCGCGAGGTCATCGTTGTGACACCAACCCCGTCGGCCCACCAAACATCCCACGCTGCGTGGGATGTTGACGCTGTACGTGGCGTGCATGCCAAGTACAGCGTGAGCAACCTTGGTACAGCTCCGGGGTATGGCGACCGGAAGTCGACGCGGCACCCACGTAAGTTCAGAATGTGGCACTTCTTGTGGGTCTGGACGTGGGGACCAGCTCGGCAAAGGCGGTCGTCTTCACCGATCAAGGTGAGGTCGTCGGCGAGGGCCGTGCCCGCACCCCATGGATCACCGCGTCGCACGGTGTCGAGCTCGCCGCCGAGGAGTTGCTCAATGCTGCGATTGACGCGCTCGGCTTGGCGCTGGACGCCACCCCGGGCACGACCGGTGTCACGGCCGTTGGCATCACGAGCATGGGCGAATCCGGCGTCCTCGTCGGCAGGGATGGAGTCCCCGTTGCGCCGGTGATCGCCTGGCACGATGGCCGTGACCATGAGGAGGTCGAGGAGCTGCGTCACGACATCGCCCCGGACACCTTCGCCGCGACGACCGGCAAGCCACTACGCGCACAGTGGGCTATCACCAAACATCGTTGGCTGCTGCGGCACGTACCTTCCGCGGCGAACGCTGTTCGCCGGTTCAACATCGCTGAATGGGTGGTACGCGGCCTGGGTGGCGATGAAGTAACCGAGCTTGCGCTCGCATGCCGGACCGGGTGGCTGCACTTGTCCCGCCGTGGCTGGTGGCCGGAGGGCCTTGCCTGGTCCGGTGCTGCACCGGGTCTCATGCCGCCCCTGGTGGAGGCTGGCACGCCAGCCGGGCACATCACACGTTCGAACGCCCACCCACGTCTGCAGGGTGCGGTCCTGACCGTCGTGGGTCACGACCACCAGGCCGCCGCGGTCGGCGCAGGCGCCACGCGGGAAGGCGACGAGGTCGACTCCTGCGGCTCGGCCGAGGCGATCGTTCGAACTATCCCCGCGTACCTGGAGAACGAGCAGGTCCGTGATCTAGCCAACGCCGGAGTTACCACGGACTGGAGCATCCAGCGGGGGCGCTGGTCGCTGCTGGCCGGCACAGAGGGTGGACTCGCCATGCAGCGCGTACTCAACGCCATCGGGATGGATCAGGAAGGTCTCACGGCACTGGATACGGCGGCGCTGGATGCACCTCAAGGCCGAGTCCAGATGGAGGGCATCGGTACTGATGCGGTTCATCTGCGGAACATCGGTGATGGCGTTA
>DATCXA010000234.1:0-9854 GCA_036566085.1 Propionibacteriaceae bacterium | reverse complement strand
GCCCGCGATCCCGAGCCAGGCGCGACGTACGCGACCGGAAGTCATCAAGGCGCTGATTATCCGCTGTGTCGTTTCGTTGATCGGTACCGCCAGGCCTACACCGATGCCAGCAACCGCAGTATTGACTCCGATCATGCGGCCGCGGCTGTCTGCCAGTACGCCGCCGCTGTTGCCGGGGTTGAGAGCGGCATCGGTCTGGATTACTTCATCCACCACACGGCCTTGCCTGGTTGGCAGCGATCGACCGAGCGCGGAAACGATGCCGGCAGTGACGCTGCCGGCAAGACCGAGCGGGTTGCCGACGGCGACTACCAGCTGCCCCACCTGAAGCTTGCTGGCATCGCCGAGGGTTACTGGGCTGGGAACTTCGCCTCTAGCACGTAGTACAGCGAGGTCTGAGAATGTATCTAAACCGACCACATCGGCGGTCACCTCGCTGCCGTTCGCGAAGCTGGCCACCACTGTGCTCACGCCTTCAACCACGTGCGCACTGGTCAGGAGAAAGCCATCACCGGTCAGCACGCTCGCGCTGCCGGCGCCATCTCCCAGCCGAGACCGCACCCGGAGGCTCGCCACACTCGGCAAAACCTGCTGGACCACGGCGGTCACCGCCGACGAGTACGCATCCAACGCCTCACGGTCGCGGTCATCAATCATGTTGTGATAACGCGTACAGCGCAGATGTGTTCCCTGAATGGTGAGTCCCACCTGCACAGCGCGTGTGCAGGTGAAACTCTCTGAACGGCTCTGATCGCTCCTCAGCTGCAGCCGCTGGTGGATCCGCAGCCCTCGCAGACGTAGCAGCTACCACTGGGACGCATCTTCGTACCGCATGTCAGGCACAGCGGCGCATCGACGCTGGTGCCGGTGATCTCTTCAAAGAGCTCAGCCGTCGTATGCGCGCTGGGCGGAGCCGGCTTGGCAGCAGCTCCATCCATCTCGTCGGTTCGCACTTCGTCACCCGGGTCATTCTTGAGCGATTCAGCCTCGCTGAGTTCTTCCTCGACGGGCAAATACGAACCGGTCTCGACCTGCCGCGCCCGCTCGGTGGCGGTGTAGATGCCCAGCTCAGCGCGTTCCTCGAACGATAGGTAGTCCAAAGCCAACCGTCGGAAGATGTAGTCCATGATCGACTGCGCCATCCGGATGTCTGGGTCGTCGGTTAGACCGGCTGGCTCGAACTTCAGGTTGGTGAACTTCTGAACGAAGGTTTCCAGCGGAACTCCATATTGCAGACCGATGGACACCGCAATGGAAAATGCGTCCATCACACCGGCAAGAGTCGAACCCTGCTTACCGAGCTTGAGAAACAGCTCACCCAGACCATCGTCGGGATAGGAGCCAGAGGTCATGTAGCCCTCGGCACCGCCCACCGAGAAGGACGTAGTACGGCTCGGGCGCGACTTGGGAAGTCGTTTGCGGGTCGGTCGGTAGACCACCTTCTCCACGACCTCAGGTTCGGTTGACTTCGTCTCGTCTGTCTTGCCGGCCTTGCCATCGCTGAGTGGCTGGCCAACCTTGCAGTTGTCACGGTAGACCGCTAGCGCCTTGAGGCCGAGCTTCCAGCCCTGCAAGTAGACATCAGCTATCTCCTCCACGGTGGCCGTCTCCGGCAGGTTGACCGTCTTGGAGATGGCACCGGAGAGGAAGGGCTGGGCAGCCGCCATCATGCGGACATGGCCCATCGGCTTGATCGCTCGCTGGCCCATTGCCGTGTCGAACACCTCGTAATGCTCCGGCTTGAGCCCTGGCGCATCGATCACATGGCCGTGTTCGGCGATGTACTCAATGATCGCCTCGGCTGTCTCATCCGCATAGCCGAGCTTCTTGAGCGCCCTCGGGATCGTCTGGTTCACGATCTGCAGCGAGCCCCCACCTACCAACTTCTTGAACTTGACCAACGAGAAGTCTGGCTCGATGCCAGTGGTGTCGCAGTCCATCATGAAGCCGATCGTTCCGGTCGGAGCCAAGACGCTTGCCTGCGCATTGCGGTAGCCCTGTGATTCGCCGATCTTGATCACATCTGCCCAGGCGGCCGTCGCGCGCTTCCGGATGTCGGCGTCCATCCCATCGACTATGCGCAGCGCGTCATTGGCGGCCTGGTGCTTGCGCATCACTCGCTTGTGGGCATCAGCGTTTCGGGCATATCCCGCGTAGGGGCCGACGATGCCGGCGACCTCCGCCGACCGGCGGTATGAGACGCCCGTCATCAGCGACGTAATTGCCGCAGCCAGCGCGCGGCCGCCTTCGGAGTCGTATCCGTGACCGGTCGCCATCAGCAGCGCCCCAAGGTTGGCGTAGCCGATGCCGAGCTGCCGGTACTCACGAGTCGTCTGCCCAATTGCCTCGGTCGGGAAATCGGCGAAGCAGATCGAGATATCCATGGCGGTAATGATCAACTCCACCGCCCGCTCGAACGCTTCAGCGTCGAAGGTGTCGTCCTCGCGCAGGAACTTGAGCAGATTGAGGCTCGCCAGATTGCACGAACTGTTGTCCAAGCTCATGTATTCACTGCAGGGATTAGACGCAGTAATCCGACCGGTCTCCGGGTTGGTGTGCCAATCGTTGATCGTGTCGTCGTACTGAATGCCGGGGTCGGCGCACTCCCAAGCAGCCGTTGCCATCTTGTTGAACAGCTCACGCGCGTTCACTGTCTGCAGAACCCGACCGTCGGTACGCGCACGTAGTGCGAAATCGCCACCGTCTTCAACGGCTCGCATGAACTCATCAGTCACCCGCACCGAGTTATTGGCGTTCTGGTACTGCACGGACGTGATGTCGCGGCCGCCCAGATCCATGTCGAAGCCGGCATCACGGAGCGCGCGGATCTTGTCTTCCTCGCGCGCCTTGGTCTCGATGAACTCTTCGATGTCGGGGTGGTCCACATCGAGCACGACCATCTTCGCCGCGCGACGAGTCGCGCCGCCGGACTTGATGGTCCCGGCACTTGCGTCAGCGCCGCGCATGAACGAAACGGGACCGGAGGCGGTGCCGCCAGAGCTCAGCAGTTCCTTCGACGAGCGGATTCGCGAAAGGTTGAGTCCGGCACCAGAGCCGCCCTTGAAGATGAACCCTTCTTCTCGATACCAGTTCAAGATCGAGTCCATTGAGTCGTCCACCGAAAGAATGAAACAGGCTGAAACTTGCTGCGGCGAAGCTGTGCCGACGTTGAACCAGACAGGTGAATTGAACGAGAAGTACTGGTGGAGCAGCATCCAGGTCAGTTCGTGCTCGAACACCTCGGCTGACTGGGCGTCGGCGAAGTAGCCGTGGTCCTCCCCTGCCCTACGGTAGGTCTGCACCACACGGTCGATGAGCTGTTTGAGACTCTGCTCTCGCGCTGGCGTGCCGAGCGCACCGCGGAAGTATTTGGTCGTGACGATGGTCGACGCGTTGACGCTCCAAAAGTCGGGGAATTCAACACCCTTTTGCTCAAAGACGACCTCTCCGGTCTTCCAGTTGGTCTGTACCACGTCGCGACGTTCCCAGGTCACCTCGTCATATGGGTGCACATCGGAGGTAAAGACGCGCTGAATGCTTAGCCCCGGGTGCTTCGGCGGTGCACTCTTGTTTTCCGATCGCCCATTCGCCGAACGGGTGGTTTCGGTCATTTCTGCCTTTCTAGTGAGACTGGTGTCCATTGCTGGCACCGACGATCAAGGAGTGGCCTGGAATTTCGTTGTGGGCGCTCGCCCAAAATTAGGCGGCGCCCGAAGTTAGGAGCCTCAGGGCGGCTCGGGACGATCACTGGTGTGCTGACGCGCTGGCGTCAGTCGGTGTGGGATGAACTTGCTCATCTTGTTGTCTGCGGCATGATCGGGAACGAGAGGCTCTATCCCGGTCGGCTCCTGCTCAATGCGGAGCAGAGCAATCTCAGCCTCGAAGTCGTCTACCGACCGGAACTGGCGATAGACGCTCGCGAAGCGTAGATAGGCAACCTGATCAAGCTCTCGAAGCGGTCCCAGAATGGCGACACCGACTTCGTCGGCGGGTATCTCCGGCTGGCCCAAGGCGCGCAGTGAGTCTTCGACCAGCTGCCCGAGCCGGGCCAGCTGGTCCTCAGTCACCGGCCGTCCCTTACAAGCCTTGCGGACTCCGTTGATCACCTTGTCGCGGTTGAACGGCTCGACGACGCCGCTGCGCTTGACGACGACCAGCTGCATCTGCTCGATAGTGGTGAACCGTCGCTCGCACGATGGGCATTGACGCCGGCGCCGAATGCTGGTGCCATCGTCTGTCGTCCGCGAGTCGAGCACCTTGGAGTCGGTGTTGCGGCAGTACGGGCAGTACATGTGTCCGGCTCCTTTCTGTGTGCTTTTTCTGTGTGCTTTTTTCTGTGTGCTTTGAACTTTGCTTTTGAGCTGGCTTGTCTTGGGCTTGGTTTTTGCTTGTTTTCTGAGCTTCTTTTTGGGCCTTCTGGGGACAGACCTGGGGATCACCCTGTGGGCTTGCCAGAGGATCTTGTGGACTGCGCTGTGAACTTCTGTGACTATCGAACCACAACTTGTGGATGAACCACATGCTTGTAACTACTAGATATGGATACCGTACGTCTTAGGACCATTCTCTGCAAGAGCACTGACACTTTTGCTCGCGGCGTGGCGCGGACATGCAGAACTGACCGCAGTCAGAGCAGGTTGCGTACCAGGGTGTAGACCACCGCGACAATCAGTCCAATCACCAGGCACTGGCTCAGGCGTACGCCGCGCAGGCGCTCGGCGAGGGAACGCGGTAAGCGGACAGCCGGTCCACCGGCTGCCTCTACAGCCCAGAGCACCCCGAGCACGCCCATGATGAGCATCCCAACTAGCGCGAGCGGATTGAATTCGAAGGCCGTACGGATGTCCCCGTGAAGCAGTGCGTCACCCATCCGGGTGCCGCCGCAGAGCGGGCAGTCCCACCCGGTTAGGGCGCGAAACGGGCACGGCAATCCGACGCCGGTCGTCGCGTACAACGCACTCAGCGCAAGTCCACCGGCAAAGAAAGCACCGACGTATCCGGCCGCACGCATGGGCCGAAATGGTCGGACGTCGGTGGAGACTGTCACCTCCCCATTGTGCCCGCGAGCGCGCCGCCTGTTCATTGGAGCCGCTCGAGTATTACCGACGCTCGCAGCTAAACTCGCCACGTCCCATGACCGCGAGGATGCTCATGTCCGACCAGCACGGCAGTCAGTGGCCAGAGACATCGACGACTACTGCCCAGCCGTCTTTCCGTCAACCGCCGGCAAGCCTCGGGTATCCGACTCCGCCTGGAAACCTTGTGCCGCCACCAGGATCCGAGTACGCCAACTGGCCCACGCGGGTGCGTGCCAGGCTGATTGATCAGATCCCGA
This sequence comes from Propionibacteriaceae bacterium, assembly GCA_036566085.1. GTDB lineage: Bacteria > Actinomycetota > Actinomycetes > Propionibacteriales > Propionibacteriaceae > Microlunatus. The sequence continues at coordinate 4,519 of DATCXA010000234.1, read as the reverse complement.
CCTATCTCGGCTTGATCATCTTCTGCATCGGCTACCTGATCTTGATCATTAAGCTGGCACTGACCAGCGGATCAACTCTGCATGTCGACGGCGCGGCTATTACGTTGATCATCGGCCTCATTGTCATGCTCATCAGCCTGGGATGGGTCGCCTACAATCGCTGGCTCACCGCAGGACGCACCGGACAATCGCTGGGCAAGCGAGTAACGAACATCAGGCTGATCGGCGAGGAGACCTATGCGCCGATCGGAGCTAGAAATGCCTTCATCCGCGATCTTGTCCATATCCTCGATGCCTTAACCGTGGTCGGCTATTTGTGGCCTTTGTGGGACGAGAGGAGACAGACCTTCGCTGATCAGATTATGAGAACCATTGTGATCAACGAGGCAGCTGACGACCGTAGTTCTTGATCTTGCCCCCCCGCAGGGATCGCCGTAGTAGTGACGTAACGTCTCATGGATACATCGACGAAAGGACCAGAACATGCCGCTGTTACGAGGCCGTCGGGAGCAAGCAGGAGCTACGAGGTTCCGGATGCAGGAGAAGATCTTTGCGATCGGTGACGACTTCTGGATTGAGAACGAGGCGGGCGAGCGCGTCTTCAAGGTGAACGGCAAGGTCCTTCGGGTGCGTGACACGCTCGTTCTGGAGTCAGCGAGCGGTGAGGACCTGTATTCGATCCAGCAGAAGATGCTGCATATTCGAGGCACGATGGAGATTGAGCGCGGTGGCCGGAAGATCGCGACTGTTAAGAAGGCGCTGGTGACCCCGCTCCGGGACCGCTTTTCGATCGATGTCGAGGACGGCGACGACATGGAGGCGAAGGGCAACATCGTCGACCATGAGTACAAGATCGAACGCGGCGGAGATGAAATCGCGGAGGTTTCGCGTCGCTGGTTCCGGGTGCGTGACACTTACGGCGTCGAGATCGACCCGGGACAAGACGCCGCTCTCATCTTGGCTACCGTCGTGTGCATTGACCAGATGACCCATGATGCCGGGTGAGCGGCATCCCTACTACCAGCTGCGAGTTCAGCGATGGGCCTGCTGTGATCCCGACACGCCGGCGTCGTAGTCAGCACTCGTCACGCGAATAACAGTGATGCCAACGACAGCAAGTGCAGCTGTCAAGATCACGGCGGCAATAATCATCACGACGGTAATCCCTCGATCAGTGAGCTGACAGTCGCCAGCCGCTGAGGTCCCTCCCGTGATGGCGCGCGAGCGGGCATCCGCATAAGCCGACCTGTGGGTCTGCGTAGCTGAAATCTCTGCAGCTGAGATCTCTGGAAAAGCGACAGGAAGGGCGCTCATTTCACAACTCCTCTATGGAACCCGAACCGTGTTCGATAGAACTGCTCCGATAGAACCGCTCCGATAGAACCGTTCGATGAATCTGCTCGACACTTTTTCCTTAGACAGAACGTATGTTCGATAGAACCTATGTTTGATTTGTATCGCATCTCGAACGCCGCGCCAAGCCCATTCGCACAGATATTCGAGCGTGTCGTCAAATCAGTGAATCAGGGCGGTCTGACACTTTTGGGCCCGCTTGGCTGAAATGAGCGGCATCTTGCAACACGCTCGAACAGATGTTTGAATGTGCAGGCCGAGGTGCTCTATCGTCAGGCCTATGGCACAGAGCGATCCTAAGTTCCCGCAACCCAGCAAGCGCCGTGGACGGCCCCGAGCGAGCGATGTCGCGGCTCAGCTCGGCGAGAGCGCATCTGTCAGTTCATTTCCCGATGGCCCGCTCGACGCCGATGGGCTGACTCTTCGACAACGCCGCATCCTGGAAATGATCAAGAGCACTGTCGAGAGGCGCGGCTACCCGCCAAGCATCCGAGAGATGGGCGATGCTGTTGGCCTCGCCTCGTCCTCGAGCGTGGCGCATCAGCTCAAGATGTTGGAAGCCAAAGGGTTTCTGCGCCGCGATCCGAATCGTCCGCGTGCGCTGGAAGTGCTGCTGCCCGGTGAGAATCGGGCAGCCAGCCGGCAGCTCTCGCTCTCTCGGCAGTCCAGCACTGAAGACGAGACCGGTATTAGCGATGCCTTCCCAGAGCCGGTGCAGATTCCTGTGGTTGGACGAATCGCCGCAGGCGGTCCGATCCTCGCCGAAGAGACCATTGAAGACGTCTTTCCCCTGCCACGCCAGCTGGTCGGCGAGGGCACGATGTTCTTGCTCGCCGTACGCGGTGATTCCATGATCGATGCGGCAATCTGCGACGGTGACTGGGTGGTTGTTCGGCAACAACCGAACGCCGACAACGGTGATATCGTCGCGGCCTTACTCGACGACGAAGCGACTGTGAAGACCTTCAAGCGGACCGGCAGCCAGGTGTGGCTGATGCCGCACAATTCCGCGTACGACCCAATTGATGGAAATCACGCCACGATCTTGGGAAAGGTCGTGGCGGTGCTGCGCCGGGTCTGACCGGCAAACTGTGCGTGCCGCTAGAGCATGCTGGGTTCGGAGGCCGCCATCTCCATCGTGAAGCGCGCAACAGCACGAAGCTTGTTGGTGACGTCGAGGGCTGCCACCTTGTACGCCTCTGACAGCGTTGGGTAGTTCAAGACCGTGTCAACGAGGTAGTCGACCGTCCCACCGCATCCCATGATCGCTTGGCCGATGTGCACCAGTTCGGTGGCGTTACTGCCGAAGACGTGTACGCCTAAAATCTCCCGAGTGTCGGCATGCACGATCAACTTCAACATGCCATAGGAGTCGCCGATGATCTGGCCGCGCGCCAGCTCGCGGTAGCGGGAGATGCCGACCTCGAAGGGCACCGACTCACGAGTCAGCTCTCCTTCAGTCTTACCGCAGAACGAGATCTCCGGAATCGTGTAGATACCGATCGGCTGCAGACTTCGGAGCTCGTTGGCTGGCTCGTTGAACGCGTGTGCCGCGGCAAGGCGGCCCTGGTCCATCGACGTTGAGGCCAGCGCAGGAAAGCCGATCACATCACCGACCGCGTAGATATGCGGCACCTCGGTCTGATAGTTCGAGTTCACCACGAGCCGTCCCCGGCTGTCGGTGTTGAGCCCTGCGAGGTCGAGGCCCAAGTTCGCCGTGTTGCCTTGCCGACCTGCGGAGTGCATGACGGCCTCGGCAGCGATCTTCTTGCCGGAAGCGAGCGTTGTGATCGTGCCACGTCCGGAACTCTCTACCGAGGAGACCTCCTCACCGAAACGGAAGGACATGGTGTGATCACGTAGGTGGAACTTCAAAGATTCGACGATTTCCGGATCGCAGAAGTCGAGCATGTTGTCACGCTTCTCCACCAGCGTGACCCGGCTGCCCAGCGCAGCGAACATCGAGGCGTACTCCACGCCGATGACGCCGGCGCCGACCACCACCAAAGAGCCCGGCACGGTGTCCAACGAGAGGATCTGATCCGAATCAAGGACACGCAGGCTGTCGAAGTCGACGTGCGACGGATGGGCAGGCGTGGTACCGGTCGCGATGACGACATAGTTCGCGGTCAGGGTACGGAGTGCTCCAACGCCTTCGATCTCAACGGTGAGCGTGTGCGGGTCGAGGAAGCTCGCAGTTCCCGGCACCAATTCGATGTGGTTGCGCATCAGCTGCGAACGGATTACCTCCGTCTCGCGACCGACCACGTGCTGCAGCCGGGCAAGCAGGTCGGAAATCGTTATCTCTTCCTTGACCCGGTAACTGGCCCCGTACAGATCCCGAAGCTGCATGCCCGTGAGATAGAGGACGGCCTCACGCAAGGTCTTGGACGGGATGGTGCCAGTGTTGACGCAGACGCCCCCGACCATGCCCTTGGTGTCGACAATGCACACCTTATGGCCGAGCTTGGCCGCCATGATCGCAGCCTTCTGGCCGCCAGGACCCGAACCGATGACCGCCAGGTCGAAATCGTACGTGTGCTCCATAGCGCAAGCGTGCCAGACGATCGACACCTTCGCCAGCTATGGATTTGGTGACCGCAGCGCGCCCGAGCCGATGATCACAATTGGCTGGAGAGCCGCCGTAGCGCTTGGACTGCCACCTGCCGGTCAGTCGTTTGCCACATATTCGGCATGGATGCCTTGAGGAATGCGCCGTAGCGCGCGGTGACCAGTCGGGGATCGAGTACGGCAACCACTCCCCTATCAGTCAGCCGACGGATCAGTCGCCCGGAGCCTTGCGCCAGCAGCAGCGCGGCATGACTTGCGGCAATCTTCATGAATCCATTACCGCCGGCTTCGGTGACAGCGCGCTGGCGGGCCACGGTCAGTGGCTCATCGGGGCGCGGGAAGGGGATGCGATCGATGATCACCAGCTGGCACGTTGCGCCCGGCACGTCGACTCCTTGCCACAGCGACAGCGTGCCAAACAGGCTCGCTCGCTCGTCGGCTATGAATCGTCTGGTGAGCTCAGCTAGCTGCGCGTCCCCCTGGCACAAGATCGTTAGGTTGGGCAGCCGCTTGCGGCTGTAGACGGCGGCGGCCTCGGCTGCTTTGCGCGATGAGAACAGGCCGAGGGCCCGGCCATCGGATGCCGCCACAAGTT
>DATCXA010000212.1:0-3133 GCA_036566085.1 Propionibacteriaceae bacterium | reverse complement strand
CCAGAAGTGCTCCCGCCACCCCGGCCAAGCCACAGGCAATGGCGAACCCGAGCCGTGCCGATCGGGCAAAGTTCACACCCACCACCTGGGCGCCGGTGCTGTTCTGGGCGATGGCGCGCCACGCCCGACCCATCGAGGTGTATCGCACCAGTGCCACCAGGCCGCCGATGCCCACGAGCGCAACTGCCGCGACCAGAATTCGGTCCAAGGGCAGGGACAGACCGAACACAGACACATTGCCTGTGACGATGGGACCAGGGTGCCAAGGCCGACCGCCCGTCAGGGCGGAAGCAGCGCTTCGCGAGACAACCGCCGCGCTGAATGTCACGACGAGCATGTAGTGGTTGTAGCTGAAGCCGCTGAAGGCCGACCATCGTTTCGGCTGCAACAGTACGCGGTGAAGGATCCACGCGAGGCCGGTGCAGGCGGCCATGGCGGCAGCGATCCCTCCGACACTGCTCAGAAATGGCGCCACGAGCACAAAGACGTACCCGCCGATCATGTAAAACTCGCCATGAGAGAAATTCGCCAGACGAATAACTCCAAAGATCAGCGACAGCCCCATCGCGAGCAACCCGTACGTGATCCCGAGAAGCACACCCAGTGTTATGGCTTGCAGTGCAGTGGACATCTCCACGTGGTTCTCCAATACACAGACCGTGCGCTCGCTTTAGCGGTCCTCACGGCACTGATTTGACGCAACCGCATTTCATGGTTGTCTGCCAAGGAGCAAAGTCGGGCCGCCAGCCAGCAGCAAGCCCGACTTTGCTCCCCGCTAAGCGGCCGGCTACCCCTTTGACGGCTCGTAGACCAGCGTGCCCTCGGTCTGACCCACCTCTTGCATCTGCCTGATGGTGGCCACGACTTCCTTACGGTCGTGGTAGGCCTCGCCATCGGCGTGGAAGCCGATCGGACCCGTGGCCCCATCAACCTCGACCTGCTCCATCGCCTTGATGAGGGCCGTCCCATCACCGCTCTTGGCGATCAGGGCCGCCTTCTGCAGCGCGAGCATCGAGTCCCAGGTCCAGGCGCCCCAGATGCTTGCCTTGTCCCCGACGATCGACTCGTAGAGCTTCCACTGCTCGTTCGGCGGCACACTGCCCTCGACGTTGACGTAGTAGACGCCGATGCCCGATGCACCATTGGCATCCCAGAACTGCGGATAGGGAGGGAAGTTCCATGCCGCGAGGATCTTGGCCGCTGGGGCAACCCCCACCTGGTGAGCCTGCTTGACGGCCAGATCGCGCCAGTTGCTCGTCGCGGCGATCAGGACCAGCTGGACGTCCTTCTTCTTGAGCTGGAGCAGCTGCGCCGTGACGTCGGTCTGCTGGACCTGGACAGTGACGCCGTGGAGGTCCACCCCGGCGGGGAGACTGCCGTCCTTGCTGGCCCCCTCCAGCACCTTGAGGAGTCCGACTCCGAAGGCGCTCTGGTCCGCCAGGATGCCGACCCTCTCGAGCCCCTCGGTCTCATGCAGATGCTTGAGGAAGGGCACGATGCCTGCCGCTGCGATCTGGTTGTTGGACGTGCCGAGACGGAATACATAGGGGAGGTCGGTCCCGGTGAGCTCGTCCGCCCAGCCACCGACAACCGTGTAGATGGCCTTGCCCTCGTTGGCGATAGGAACGAGGACCTTGGCAGTCGAGCTGCTGTGGTCACCCACCACGGCCTGCGCCCCCTTCTGTAGAAGGTTGCGCATTCCGATCGCCGCGGTCCCGGGCTCGGACAGGTCGTTGACGACATCAACGATCTCGATCTTTACGCCCGTGTCGTTCTCGTTGTTCCACTTCGTGAAACCTTCGGCTGCCGCCAACATCTGGTTGCCCATGTCGGGGTTGTGGGATGCGGCCAGACCCGTCTCGATACCGACCTTCAGAACGATCTGTTCTGCGCTCTTGGATGCCACCGGCGCGGAGCCACTTGACTCGCCGCCGGCGCACGCCGTGACCGCGAGGACAGAACAGCTCATCAGGGCCAAGAGGGCGCGGGTTCGTCGCCGTGCACGGTGCATACGCCTGCCTCCATGGTGTTTGGGGGTCCCGCGAACGGCGGGAACAGTAGCGGACTGTCCGACAGCATGACTGTCTATCCGTCGGTCTTGTGTGCGGAACCGTATCTCGGCACCCAAAGTGGGTCAAGGGCTCTGTTAGACAAGTTCTTCGACAGTTTCGACTCGGATAGGCGCCGGTACCACCGAGGGCCACCTCCGCCGCGGCGGCCTGGCCCGGAACCGTCCGCCACCCGCATGATCGGCAGCGTCTCAGGGTCGTCGGCAGCATCGAAACGCTCTATCTATGCGGACAACAACACACATGAACCGCAGGAGCCAGCGTCGCCTCGAGGGGAGATCGCTGCCCCAAGACGGGACGTCGTCGGCAGCTCGCTACGCCTGCCGAGCTCGGCCCTGGAGATCGTGATCGAGGAGGGTGCGGCCGCCCCGTCTCGAGTGATCCCGATGGCTTGACCCATGGATGTGAGTAGGTCTATGCTCCGACGACACAACAGGCCGACTGTAGGAACGTAGGACAAACCGATCGACATGGTGCAGGCGCTGATCAGTCGTGCGGCTGCGGGGAGGGACGCTGATTTACAACGCAAGCGCAGCGTCTCTATCGTTCCGGCATGGAAATCTCTGACACCAACGGTGGCCAAACTGTGAATGACGTCGAAACAAAAACGCGGCAGATCGCCCGCGTAGCGGCCCCTCTCCGCCAGCAGGTCGTCGAATCGATTCGTGAGATGATCGCGACGGGGGAAGTAAAACCCGGCGATCGCCTCGTGGAACGAGAGCTCTGCGACAGATTTGTCGTCTCGCGCGGAGTCATCCGTGAAGCCGCGCGGCGACTGGAAGCCGAAGGTCTGGTGCGCAACATCCCTCAACGAGGGCTCGTCGTTGCCGAGATCACCGCGGACGAGGCCAAGAGCCTTTACGAGGCCCGAGCCGCGCTCGAAGCCCTTGCTGGCAGGCTGTTTGCACTTCGTGCCAGCGAGGCCGAGATCGATGACCTCCGCAAGACCGTCGAGGAGGTGCGGACCGCAACCGAGGATGGCGACGTGGCGCGCATGTTGGCCGCCAAGGAGCAATTCTACGCTCGCCTCATGGGAAGCTCCCACAACTCGGTGCTCCCGCAGC
>DATCXA010000211.1:0-2245 GCA_036566085.1 Propionibacteriaceae bacterium | reverse complement strand
TTGGTGCCGGCCGCCCGCTCGAGCGGCCCGGCGTGCCATGCGTCGCCGTGCCGACCACCGCCGGCACAGGTTCGGAAGTCACACGCAACGCGGTGCTGTCCGGCAGCGGAGTCAAAGCAAGCCTCCGAAGTCCGCTGCTGTTGCCGAGGGTCGCGCTGATTGACCCCGATCTGCTCGTCAGCGTACCTAGGCCAACTATCGCCGCGAGCGGAATGGACGCGCTGTCCCAGTTGATCGAACCGCTGCTGTCGCAGCGTGCCCACCCGTTCACCGATGCGCTGGCTCGTGATGGCATCCGGCGCTCGGCTCGATCACTGCGGCGCGCGTACCAGGAAGGAATGGAGGACTCTGGCGTACGCGAAGACCTCGCAATGGCCAGCCTGTTCAGCGGGATCTGTCTGGCCAATTCCGGGCTCGGCGTCGTCCATGGCCTGGCCGCCGCGTTAGCCGCGCGACTGTCTGCGCCGCATGGCGCCGTATGCGCCGCAACTCTCGCCGCGGCTATGGATGTCAATCTGCAGGCACTGCGCGAGCGAGCACCTGAGCACCCCGCGCTCCCACAGATCACCGAGGTCGCGACCCTACTCACTGGTCGATCGGATGCGACCGCAGCAGACGCCATCGCCTGGCTACAAGAGCTGACAGGCGCGCTGTCCATTCCTGGATTAGCGAGCTACGGCCTAAGTCAAGACCAGATCGATGCTGTCGTCACGGCTGCCCAGAACGCCTCCAGCATGCGAGGAAATCCGATCAGGCTCAGTGATCAAGAAGTCGGCGAAATTGTGACTCGCTCGCTGTGAGGCCGGCAGCACTCACCGCACACGGTACTTAGGCGTGCGAAGCCTTGCTCCGGCGGCGATACCACTGCCATCCCGCGGTCACCAGTAGGGCACCGACCAGCGATCCGATGATGCCGCTGGGCCGGAGCCGCAGCCCGTCCCCTGACAGCAGACTGATCAGCAGTCCGCCGAGGAAGGACCCGGCAAGTCCCGCCACAAACGCCAGCGTCCAGTCGATACCCTTGGCGGACTTGCCCAAGATCAACTGCGCGCCGGCACCGATCAATATGCCGAACAAAATGAGCCCGAGGATAAGCATGACCGGCAGCTTAGAGGAGCAATGTGCCTAACGTGTACGGCACGGTCGTGACATTCGTCATCGCAACGCCCTGGCGGTAGGCGTCGCAGTCAGCGTCTGCCGTCTGCTCCGGCCGACTTCAAGACGGTGTCTTCTCGTGCACTCAGCGAGGAGTGCTCCTTGCACTGAAGCAGTACCACCTGAGTGCTGACGATGGTACGCTGTGACCGTGAGTGGGACATACTATGTGGTGGTGGGAGATCGCGGCCGAGTTGTGGTGCCTGCGGAGGTGCGCGAGCGTGCCGGTCTAAGCGAAGGCACCCGGCTGGTGTTGATCGAGACGCCGAATGGGCTCATCCTCCTTACGCGGGAACAGCTCAAGGAACGAGTCCGAGCTGAATTAGCCGGCCTTGACCTCGTCAAGGAACTTCTGGCCGAGCGTCGCGCCCAGGCCGACGCGGAGGACGCTGCGTGACCGTAGTTTTGGATGCCTCCTCGATCCTTGCGTTCCTCCAGGACGAGCAGGGCGCCGACGTCGTCGAGGAGCATCTTGTCAACGACGCGCGTTGTGGCGCAGCGAATTGGGCTGAGGTGGCGCAAAGGATCCGTGGCGCGGGCCGGGAGTGGTCACTATCGCGCGCGTTGCTCGCCAGCTACGGCGTGTCCGTTGAGAGCGTTACCGAGGCGGACGCAGAGTGGGCGGCGGCTCGTTGGCGCCGTGGGGAGGGACTCTCCCTCGGTGATCGGCTGTGTCTATCGCTGGCCCACCGGCTACAGGCACCGGCATTGACCGCGGACGCCGGATGGGGGCACGAGGAGCCCGTGCGTCAGATTCGCTGAAGCCTCTTGTCTGGAACGTATTAAGCGATCAATCTAGAAGAGCTTGCATCGCAACGCTCCTCGGTTGCCCGAACACCGGGCGGGAGAACTCGCCGATGCAACATTCGGCGGTGATCGAAGTGCCTCAGGTCGACGGGTCGTTGGTCGTGCTTGTCGTGTTCATCGGCTTGCTCCTGCTCACTGAGCCGCGGCCTCGACGTGTCGTTGTCCGGCTAGCCAGACGGTTTGGCGACTGGGTGACGGCCCACCGCCAGCAAACTGAGGAATGGGATCCCGAAGAACAGCAGATGTGGCTGCTGGAACGCCGCCGCAAGCTATGCGCCGACCT
>DATCXA010000209.1:0-3077 GCA_036566085.1 Propionibacteriaceae bacterium | reverse complement strand
CCAGAAGTTGATCTTGATCGAAGTTGATCATGGTCTGATGATCATGAAAGAAGGATTCCCCAGTACTTGGAGAACGAAGAGATCACAATAGCTTCGCGATCATGCTCCCAGGCGCAGCTGGCCCTGACCGTCCCGTCGGTAATGCCGTGGTAGATCTCGTCACTGACCAATCGCACTTCATGATCACCACACCAAGCCGCGAGTTCGGCCAGCCGATCACGATCGATCATGGTGCCGGTGGGATTGGCCGGAGAGGCGACCACCAGCCCAGCCAAAGGTGCAGCCGCGTGTGCCTCATCCAGCATTTCCACCGAAGGCTGAAAGCGTTCGGCCGGACCGCAAGGCAACTCGACGACCTGACATCCCAACGACGCAAGGATGTTCCGGTACGCCGGATAGCCCGGCCGGGTCAATGCCACCCGGTCACCATGATCGAAAGCCGCTAGAAAGCTGAGCAGGAACGCGCCAGATGATCCAGTGGTCAGCGCGATGTGATCTTCATCGATATCCAGCGAATACCAACGTCGATAGTGCCCGGCAATTTCGCGCCGCAATGGCTTGATGCCGAAGGTTTCGGTGTAGCCGAGCGGCGTACGGTCGACCATGAGCTCGGCGGCCCGGCGCCGTACGTCCGCGGGTGCGCCCTGGGACGGCTCGCCGGCGCATAGCGAGATGATCTCCCGGTCTTGGGCCCGCAGCTGCGCCACCCGGTTGAGGATGCTCATTACCGCGAACGGCGGAACCGCGGCCCGACGCGATGGCTTCATGCGCTCTGCAGCCGCTTGCGGGCGCGGTAGGCGGCAACGTTGGTCCGGTTGCCGCAGTTTCCGGTGTCGCAATAGCGCTTTGAGGAGTTCTTGGAAAGATCGACTAGCACATCCTCACAGTCCTCCGCCCCACAGATCCGCAGCCGAGCCAGCGCGTCAGCCCTGATCAGATCGAGGAAGGCCATAGCCGCCTCAGCTGCGATCCGATCGGCAAGTGGAGCATCTGGGCGGGTGACGTGCAAGTGCCAGTCCCACTCGTCGTGGCGGGCCAGATAGGGCCGGGCGTCGGCTTCTTCCAGAATCTCGTTGACCAGCGCGGCTGCCTCGTCGCGGTCCTTGATAGTCCAGAACCTGCGCAGTCGAGATCGCAGCGCGCGTACCGATTCCAGCTCTTGCGGCGTCCGGCGAATAACGCCGGAATAGCGGTTGCGAGCTAGGTAACTGTCGAAGTCAGCGAGCGTCACAAGTGTGTCGCCATCGAGGCCGACCGTGTTTACCAGAGCCGCGGCCGCGGCCAACGAAACTTCGGTGTCATGACTAAAAAGCATCTTGACTCCTGACATGTTCTGCCCTAGTGTCATTAGTGTACTCGTTTTTGGTCATGACACCCCGATGACCTTTCCTGATCGGATCTGAGGAGAGTTGACGTGACAACCATTGCCCCGGAAGCAACTCGGACGATAACCGATCGTGGTTACGTCGCGGGATTTGCGTTGGCGCTCACCTCCGCATCGTGCTTCGGACTCTCTGGCTCGCTTGCCCGTTCGCTCCTGGAGGTGGGCTGGTCACCTGCCGCCGTGGTCGCAACGCGCGTCGGTGGTGCGTTCCTGATCCTTCTCATACCTTGCTTGTTCCTGCTCCGCCGAATCGGCTTGCCCACCGGGCGGCAATCGCTTCGGTTGCTCGCGTACGGGGTGGTGGCCGTTGCACTTGCCCAGTTGTGTTTTTTCAGCGCAGTGCAATACCTCTCCGTCGGTGTCGCATTGCTGCTGGAATATCTCGCACCGGTCATGCTGATCGGCTGGCATTGGGCGCGAAACCATCGCCGTCCGGCGTGGCCAGTGCTGGGCGGCGCCGGTCTCGCGATGATCGGGCTTGCCTTTGTCCTCGACTTCCGAGGTGGCTTCAGCCTTAGCCCTGTCGGCGTCGCTTGGGGCCTGGCTGCTGCGCTATGCCTCAGCGCGTACTTCCTGCTGAGTGAGGAGAAGGGGACCGATGCGCCGATCCATCCGCTGCTGCTGACTACCGCCGGGACCGGCATCGGTGCGGGCGTCTTGCTGGCTGCCTCAGCCGCAGGCATCCTTCCCTTGGCCGCTTCTGGAGGTGTCACGATCTTGGCGGCGCACGCCGTCGGCTGGTGGTTGCCGGTGCTGTTGTTGATCTTGGTCAGTGCGGTGCTGGCGTACCCCAGCGGCATTGTTGCGGTGCGTCGGCTCGGCAGTTCAGTGGCCTCGTTTGTGTCGTTGACTGAGGTGATCTTCGCGGTGATCTTCGCATTCCTGCTGCTTGGGCAGCGTCCCGGGCTGACGCAGCTGCTGGGTGGCGTCCTGATCTTGGCCGGGATCGCCCTAGTGCAGCGCCCCCAGCGCCCCCACCGCCCCCATCGCCCTGTCGGCAACCTACGTTAACCCAGGTTTCTGACGGTCTGCATGGGTTGCAACCTGTGCAGAGCGCAAGGAATCTACGTGAACGTAGGTTGCTGCACCGGCGTGGGGGTCTTTCAGCGGGCGGACGTTCAGGGTCGCCCGAAGTCGGTGACCAACCAGACCTTGCCGTGTGTGGAGTCGTTGATCACATCGATGCCGACGTCGACGAAACTCTTGTTCAGGATGTTGTCGCGGTGCCCGTCGTTGGGCGGCTTCTCGTTGTACATAGCCTTTTGCAGCGCGAGCACGCCGGACTCCGAACGGTTGCTGTTGTAGGCAATGTTTTCACCGACGACACTCCAGTGATATCCGGCGGCCGAGACTCGGGAACCGAGTCCTGCCTCGCCATTCAACTGGTGGCTCAGCGTATTGGCTTTGGCCATTGCCAAGTTGTGGGTATGCGCCGAGTCAACGAGCTTGCTGTTCATCTTCAAGGCCGGGAGCCCATGGTCCGCGCGTTCGGCATTCAGCTCTTTGAGCACTGCGTCGGCCCAGTCAGAGCGGGTTGCATAGCTCGATGAGCTGGATGCGGACTTGCTCGGAGCGGATCTAGCTGACGGGCTCGTCTTCGTGGTCGGCGTCGGCCTCGTGCTGTGGGTCGGCGTCCGCCGATTGGCGGTTGTCGGCTTAGTTTGGGTCGCCGCGCGGCGAGGGCTGGTGCTCT
>DATCXA010000198.1:0-3113 GCA_036566085.1 Propionibacteriaceae bacterium | reverse complement strand
GGATCAGGCGAACGCAGTACCCGCAGAATGATCCCGTAGATGCGCTGCGAGGTGCGGTCGTACAGCTCGGCAAAGGCGTCCTGATGCCCGCGGGAGCAAAGCGCAATCAGCTCGACGAGGTGGGCCGCTCCGGTCTCTCGACTGCCGGGAAACTCGGTCTCCCGACCGCTGGAAAACCCGGTCTCGCGACCGCGGGAGGCCCCGAAGCGCACGGCAGATTTGGAAGGCTCACCACCCTCCGAATCAGGCGGCAGCGACGAGCCGTTCACGGGATTGACGCTCTCACGATTACTCAGCCTTGCTTATGACGTCGGCTGCAACACGCTGTCGTCGCTGGAGATGATCATCATCGGGTCGCTCCTTTTGGTGTCGGGCTTTTGAAGGCGCTAACCGTTATCTGTTTCTCCCCGGATTCGTCGCGACGCCTGTGCCGGATTGGTCGATGTGATGGCGCAGTAGAGATTCGTCCGGATCTCTTGCCGAGAAGAGGCAGAATCGCCTCCATGGCCAAACGCTCGACGATCCTCAAGGTTTCCGGCCTGCGCCGGGCCTTCGGGCCGAACACGATTTTCGACAAGTTCAATCTGGAGGTACGTACCGGTGAGGCGATCGCGCTCACCGGGCGCAATGGCGCCGGCAAATCCACTCTGCTGCGCTGCCTGGTAGGCGCCGACCGGGCAGATGATGGCAGCGTCGAGGTTTGTGGGAATGCGATGAACGAGGCTTCACCTGAGATCAGGCGCGATGTGGCGACAGTGATTGATGATCTTGACTTCTTTCCCGATCTCAGCGTTGTGGAGCATCTGGATCTGCTCGCCCGAGCGCACGGAATCGCCGACCCGGACGAGGCAGTCGATGAGGTGCTGGAGGAGGTGCAGCTGGTTCCGCAGTCCGGTCAGCTGCCCGGAACCTTGTCCTCGGGTCAACGCCGCCGACTGGCTTTGGCTACAGCGTTCGTACGCCCTCGCAAGTTGTTGATCTTGGATGAGCCGGAGCAGCGGCTTGACACCGAAGGCGTGGCCTGGCTGGCTCAACGGCTGAAGTCGGAACGGCAAAAGGGTCTGGCCATCGTCTTTGCCAGCCACGAGCCGGAACTGGTCGAAACGGTGGCGACTCGGGTGATCCAGCTTGGAGCAGCCCGCGGATGAGCAGTCTGGAAGCCGGCGCCGACGACTTCGGCTATGAGCAGCCTCCCGAGCCGAAGCCGCTAACTCCCGCCAGCCCCCGCGAGCTCAAGAGGCTGATGCAGGACTGGCGGGCCGGCCGGGCGACCCGCAACGTGCTGCAGGCCATGAGTGACGCCTACGTCGCCGTGTTCGCCGCGGTCATGATCGGCGCCATGGTCGTCAATGTGATCTTGAAAGCGCAGCGAACGGTTGCGCAATGCACTAGCGCTACCTGCCTCTCGGCGCGGGCCATCTTGCCCTGGGCGGCGTTCGCGGCCACAGTCGGAATCGCGCTTGCGGTCAGCCGGCTGTTCGGGCCGGTGCTGGCATCGGCAGCAGAGGGCTTCTGGCTGCTCGATGCGCCAATCTCCCGCTCCAAGTTGCTCCGCTCTCGCCTCGTGGGCGCCATTGTTGCGGCGTTCCTGGGTGGTGCTGTGCTCGGTGCATTGATTTCGGCCTTGACCGGTTCAGGACTGACTGAAGTGCTGGTCTGGGCTGGTGCCACAGCACTCTCAGCCGCTTCATCGGTTGCTTTTGCTGCAGCACAGCAGGGCATCGAGCGGCATCGGCTGACTCATCTTGCGACCTACGTCTTTGGCGTACTGGCAGTGGGAGCTTTGTTCAGCGTCGTGGGGGTAGCGGCGGGCTGGTTCAGTTTCGGCCTCTCCGACGATGTTGGAATCGAGCTCGGGCTGATCATGATCGCCGGATCCACTCTGGTACTGCTGATCAGCACAGTGCTCGCGGCACTCCGGCTCGGTCAGATTCGACGGACTCGGTTGCTCAGCGGTGGCGCTCTAGTGAGTGGTATTTCCGGCGCATTCTTCGCCCTGGATGTCGGACTGGCGCGAGACATCGTGGTCGAGCGGCGCGCCATTGAGCGCGGCCATGTTCATCCCAGACGCGGCAAGGGGGTGGGACTAGAGGCGCTCATTTGGCGGGAATGGCAGCGGCTGTGGCGGTTCCCGCAGCCCTTATTGGTGCTGGCGGCGACGATCGTGGTTCCATACGCGGCCGACGCGCTGGGCATGAGCGTGCTTACCCCGGTCTTGGCAGCGCTCGCCTTGTTCGGTGCGATCATTCCGCTACTCAATGGTCTCCGAGTGCTAACGCGTACCGGTGGCCTCGCTCGATGCCTGCCCTTCTCCCTGGCCCGCATCAAGCTGGCGTCGATCGCCGTACCTGCGATCTTGGCTGGAGTCTGGGCTGTCGCAACGACGCCGGCCTACCTGGGCTTTGGCGACGGCGCTATCGACCGCCCGGTACCGGAAGCATTTCTGACCGCCGTCGCCACCGCCGCCGCGGGCCTACTGGCGGCAGTCCGCTGGACGCAGGCGAAGGGAGTGGATTTCGGCGCCCCGATGGTCGCCAGCCAAGCTGGTGCCTTCCCGCCAGGTCTGGTGACCAACCTGTTCCGTGGGTTCGACGTTTGCATCATCACCACAGCGCCCCTACTGCTCGGGCTCTCGCCATGGTGGTCTTTGGGAATCGCAGGCATCGCGGCGGCGATCTTGCTCAACTCCATGGATGCCGAGACGCTGCGCGCACGTCAGGCTGAGCAGCAAAAGCAGTTGGCGGAGCAGCGGAAGCAGCGTACCGAGGCGGCGGCTGCTGCCAAGCAACGCAAGCGCTAGCGGGTCCAAGCGCTCGCTCTAGGGTGGGCTGGGTGAACAGTTCTGCTGAATCAGTCGTCGTAGTTGGCGCCGGGGTAAGCGGTTTGACCACGGGGATCTGCCTGGCTGAGGCTGGCCGGCTGGTTCGCATCTGGGCGGCTGAGCCCCCGCAGCGAACTACCTCGGTGGTGGCTGGGGCGCTTTGGGGTCCGTCGTTCCAGGAGCCGATGGCTAAGACGATGGCATGGACCGAGGTATCACTGCGGGAGTTCACAGCGCTCGCGGCCGATTCGGGCACCGGCGTACGGCTCGCACCTGCGGTGGTCGTCGGTGG
>DATCXA010000185.1:0-5573 GCA_036566085.1 Propionibacteriaceae bacterium | reverse complement strand
CGGGGGCGCGGATGGAGCTGGTCGGCACAGACCGCGGCCGGATGGAGCACGGGGAGCTCATCGACCTGGCGGCATCGGAGCGTGCCGCGGTCAACGGTGCGGCAGAAATGAACGCGATGACATAACTGTGTGGTGCTGATCCGGGAGAGAAGTAGCCGCTCGGCTGACGTTCGTGCATTGACGCGACGGTTGGTGACCACTCCGGTCGGAGATCTCATCCGACTGGCAGACGCTGCCCTGCCCGATCCCAACGTGCGGGATAGGGCAGGGCGTGCCGTCGTCGTGGTAGATCAGCCTGTTCGGAGCCACGGCTATGGGGCTGGCGGCGTCGAGATTCGTCGGAGATCCTCGAGGGCAGCTTGCGTCACGCTTCGGGTTTACCGGACGCCAGCCGGGATGGGTACCTCTGGCTCAGGAGCAGCTTCGTGTCTGGTCGGGCTGGATGAGTTCTGCAGTACCCAGAATCCAAGGATCGGTTTGATGATCATTCCCCAGAACAGGGCGAGGGCGAAGCTGAGCAGTAGTAGCAGCCCGTAGTCCATAAATCGCATAGCCGTAAAGGGTGTATTAAGCAGGTTCGGCAAAACTCCCACGCAAACGTAGGCCCACAGCGCGCTCATGAGTACGGGAATCCCCAGGCGGATGATCTTGCGCGCGAGAGTACGCGGTTGCCGTGAGGGATCCCTGCTCCAGCGTCGGAGCACGAAGATCGACCGGCCAGCCGCCGCGATCTGAACCGCGATGATCAGCAGCAGCGCCAGGCTCAGCAGTGTGGTGAACTCGCTGAGAGAGCTTGGCATCTCCGGGATTGGGACGCCGACGAGCTGTGCCATGACGCCGTACGCCGGGACGTCGAGCCGCGCCTGCCCGTTCGAGCCATTCATCAACAACACCACGCCCCAGCCAGTGGAGGGGGAGATCACCATGGTGGAGTGGAAATCACCGGGATCACCGTTGTGCGTGACAACGGGAGCGCCGTTGATGTCGGTCTCATACCATCCCATGGCGTACCGGGAATCCTCTGTCATCTGCGCCACGCCAGTGTGCAATTGGTCGATCCCCGAGGCGGAGAGCACCCGGGTGCCGTGATAGACACCGTGGTTGAGGTGGACGATGAGCCACGTGGACATGTCCTCGACACTGGCTGTGAGAAGCCCGGTTGGTGTCGTCGCGCGGTTCTCGAGCAGCCCGCCGCCTGGCACCGGCCGATTGAACCAGTACTGGTGACCGGTGGCGAGACCGTGGTTCTTGGCATCGTCGAGGTGGGTGAATGACTGTTGCATGCCGAGTGGCTGGAGCACATGCGCTTGCACGTAATCCTCGTAGCTCTGACCGGACACCACCTTGATCAGTAGCCCGAGCGTTGTGTAATTCCGGTTTGAGTATTGAAAGGTCGTTCCGGGTTCGTGTGTGAGCTTGACGTTCTTGGACCTGGCAACCTCACGTTCCAGCGCATCCTCCCCCGTGTCGGTTCGGAACACGTAGTTCATCCCAGCCGATGTGGGGATTCCGCTGACTTGGTTCAGTAGGTGCCGGACGGTGATGCGCTTCGATGCTTCTGGATCAGCAACCCGGAATTCGGGAAGGTATTGCTGTACCGGTGCGTCGAGCTGGATCTTGCCTGCCTCAACGAGTTGCATGACCGCCAATGCTGTGAACGATTTGCTCATCGACCCGATCTTGAAGGGGGTTGTCACCGTCACCGCACCTTCGTCTTTGCTTGCGGAGCCGAAGGTCTGCAGGTGGACGACCTCGCCATCCTTGACGATGCCAAGTGCGGCGCCCGGGATTCGAAGATCATGGAGTCGAGCACTTACGTAGTTGTCAATTGGAATGAACTCCGTGCTGGCCTGCGAGGGCGTCTCCTTTGGGTTTATCGGCGATAGTGCAGTCAAAATCGCAGCGAGGCTGACGATCAGCGCTGTGATGATCAGGCGCGTGATTCGAGCTTTACGTTTCATGATCGTTCTCCTTGTGGAAGGTTGTTGGTTGCTACGCGGACTTGCGGCGTGCGAGGAGGCGGTATGCGATGAAGATGCCGACGGCGAGCAGGGCGCTCGCGATGAGACCGCCGGCGCTGACAATGAGCGGGTTGCCCGTGAGGTGGTTCTGGTCTGTCAGGCGATCTGAGAATGTGTTGAGTGATCCGTGGAGCAGTGAGACTGCAATGAGGCTGTAGCTGGAGGCCACATAGAAGCGGGTGTGGAGCAGTGACAGCAGCGTCGTAGACAGGAGGAAGACAGCGAGTACGGCGATGATCGACTGTCCTGGATAGTTCAGCCCAACGATCAGCACGGGAAGATGCCACGGCCCCCAAATCAGCCCTACGATGACTGCTGCTTTGACCTCACCCAAAGGAAGGAGCTTGGGCAGCAGGTATCCCCGCCAGCCGAACTCCTCACCGAAGGCAAGCGCGGCGCCGACAGGCACGCCCACGAAGATCAGCATCCCCAGCAGGGTGCCCAGCGGTCTACCGGGACTCGCCTCTGAGATGTCGCACGCGGTGACGATCCCGACCAAGATCAGGATGAGCGCCATGGGGATGAGCACCGCGGCGAGTGCTAAACGGATGCTTGGCAGGGGGCCCAGCGCCCTGCGGAGGCCTTCCTTGCTGATAAAGAGTCGCATAACGACCGCAGCCAGTGCGGGTGCGTACATGCCGAGCATCACGGCTGGCGTGGCGGTGAAGTTGTCTGGTGTGCGGCCGTCCCGCAGGGCGTCCATGATCGTCGGGCCGAGCAGTGCTGCCCAGATCGCCCAGGCCGAGCCGTAGGCCAGCAGCACAAAGCAGATGACGTGGCGCCAGGCAACCTTCCCGGCATCGCCGCCAAGCCCCTCCCGCACTTGCCTGCTGGGCTGCGTTGAAGCCTCCTCGGCTGTAACGCCTTGGTCGTTTGAGTGCTGGTTGCGGGGCCGGGTGCCGAAGCCCGCGGAGCTTGCCAACTGGGCGGACATTAGAGCGCTCCGGCCATTGCGTCATCGAGCTCGCGGTGGGAGGCGTATGCGAACGGGTGATAGAAGACGTCCATCGCGCGATCACTGCCGACCGCGAGCTCGAAGTGGGTGTCACGTTTCCAGTCCCAGACCGAGACCGCGATGGCGTTGATCCGCGGATCCCACCACAACGTGACTTCAAGATCATCGCTGGTGCGGCTTGCGAGCTCGCGCCGTGCCGTAGGCGAGGGTGCGTTGGCTGCCATGGCTACTCCTTGCTGCTGCCGGGTATCCGGAGCCTCGGTTCGAGGTCGGTTTGACCTCTTCAAGGCTTGTGCCAAGGAGTGATCCGGTCGATTGAGCGGCCTGCAGTCTTTACCTAGGGATCGTCCGCAGCCGGCATCGGGTTAACCCGAGGGCTGGGAGAGTGAGACCGGCGGTTTCTGGCGCTGTTGGGTCAGCCGCGAAGGTAGGTCAGCACGGCAATGACCCGGCGATGCTGCTCTGGTGATTGGCGCAGGTCAAGCTTGTCGAAGATGCTGGTCACATGCCGTTCCACAGCCGCGATCGTGATCACGAGTTCGTCGGCCACTCCGGCATTGGAGCGGCCCTCGGCGATCAGTGACAAAACCTGCCGCTCTCGTTTTGTCAACTGGTCAAGGGGGCTGTTACGACGCGGACGGCCGATCAGTCGGGCAACCACATCCGGATCGAGTGCGGATCCGCCGGACGCGACCCGGCGTACGGCATCGGTAAACATGCGCAAATCGCCGACCTTCTCCTTGAGCAGATAGCCGACGCCCTGCGCACCGTCGGCCACAAGCTCGAACGCGTATCGGTCCTCCAGGAACTGCGAAAGGATCAGTACTCCGACCTCAGGCTGTGCGGCACGAATTTCCAGCGCGGCGCGGAGCCCGTCATCGGTGCGATCCGGCGGCATTTGGATGTCGGTCACTACCACATCGGGACGGTAGGTGCGCACCTTGCGGACCAACTCCTGGGCGTCCCCCGCGGTCGCAACCACCTCGAATCCGCCGTCCTGGAGGATGTGAACGATGCCTTCTCGGACGATGGGTTGGTCCTCGCCCACCGCCACCCGCGTCCGCCCGGGCGTGTCCACGTCGCCACGTTATGCGACAGATGACAGCCGGAACTAGAGCGGACTCCAGAGCCAGTGATTATGGACGAGTGCTCCAGTCCCGGCTCAGGCGCGTGCTGCTGATGTTGCTAAGGGGCCTGCCGCTTCTCAAGTGCTGAGGTGATCGAAGCCTGCTCCTCCGAAGAGCCACCGAAGATCGACGGTGGCCAGGTCGGTCTTGGGTATAAACGCGGTAGCGCCGCACTCCAGCAGGACCGCAGCCGGGACCTCGTCGACAGCGGAGGAGGTCAGCACGATCCGGGCGGCCGGGCAGATTGCGGCAAGCGAAGCGGCCACCGCGTAGCCGTCGCGCCCCGGCAGATTGATGTCAACCAGCACCCCGTCCGGACAGGCGCGGACGACAGCAGCGAGGGCGTCCTTCCCGTCCGCTGCCGCATCGACGACGTCCAGGCCTTGCAGCATGAACAGCTCACCTACCTGTCGCCGGAAGTGTTGGTTGTCATCGACAACCAGAATCCGAATCGCCACCCGCACAGCCTGGTACGCGGCAGCCTCGCAATCCATGGAGGAAACCCCACAGTCCTCGAGGGCGCTGGTCTTGCTGATTGACTCGACCCGCGGTTGGCTGTACTTGATCAGATGACCCGTGACGCTAGGCATGGACTCGGATGCTTTCGGAGGCCGAGTTGACCGATTCAGTGACCGATCTTGGTGGCTTGGGGGTCGGCGCCGAGGACTTCCTCGGGGCCGTGTTGCGGACCATCGCGCAACCGGTGTGGGTAGTCGATCCCGAAGGGCTAATCCGATTCGCGAACCCGGCCGCGATTGCGGCTCTCGGCTATGACATCGCGGATGACCTGATCGGGCGGAACAGTCACGAGACGATCCACTATCGGCATCCGGACGGCACGCCCTATCCGGCTTCGGAATGTCCAATGCTGCTCCCGCGGACCTCAGGAGCGACGGTCGCCCGGGATTTGGACTGGTTCTTCCGCCGCGATGGATCAATGTTTCCAGTCTCCTATGCCTCCGTCCCAATCGAGATGTCGCATGGCCGGGGTGCAGTGGTGGCATTCAATGACATCGAGTCCCGGTTGCGGGCGGAGGACGAGCTGCGCCAGCGAGACGTGCGCCTCGGCGAGGAGCAGTCCTCGCTGCGGCGGGTGGCGGCGCTAGTGGCCGGCGGAGCCGACTCGGTTGATGTGTTCGCCGCCGTGGCCAGCGAGGTAGCGCACGTGTTGACCCTGCCGCTGGTGGAGATCTCACGCTACGAGCCGGACGGGACGACCACCGTGATTGGCCAGTGGAGCCAGCCGGCGAGTTCGTTCCAAGCCAGCACAACCTGGCGGCTCGCTGCAGGAAAGCTGGCGGAGCTAGTTTCAAGGACCGGTAGGCCGGCGCGAGTTGACGACTTCACGGATCTGGCCGGCGACATCGGCGAAGCCGCACGCGACACCTTCATCGGTTGCGGGGTGAGTGCCCCAATCATTGTGGATGGGAAGGTTTGGGGCTTAGTGGTCACCGGCTCGGTTGACCCCGA
>DATCXA010000174.1:0-5408 GCA_036566085.1 Propionibacteriaceae bacterium | reverse complement strand
CACGGCAGCACTGGGCGAAGGCTTGCGGGCTGCCGCACATGGGCAAGTTCCGGGCTGGCCGGTGCTAGTGTTGTTAGCCTGGCTCGTGGCCGCTGGACTCGCCGCGTGGAAAGGCTTTCGTTGGACGTCGTGAAGCAGCTGAGTCCGGAGGCTGAGGCGAGCCCGCGCCGCGGACTGCTGCCCGAAATTCTCCGGATGGTACGTGGACCGTACGCCTTGCGGCGTTGGGCAGTCGTCTCTTTGATCATGAATGTCCTGATTGTGGTGACCGGCGGTCTGGTTCGGCTGACCGAGTCCGGGCTTGGCTGTCCCACATGGCCGAGGTGCACCGAGGACTCCTACGTCTCTCATCCCCAGTTGGGCATCCACGGTGCGATCGAGTTCGGGAACCGGCTATTTACTTTGGTACTGGTAATCGCGGCCGCGCTTACCTTCATCAGCGCCTTGCTCTATCGCGAGAATGGCAAGCCGCGATCTGACCTGCGCTGGCTGGCCGGTGGTCTGGCATTGGGGATCCCGTTACAAGGCGTCATTGGTGGGATCGCCGTACTCACCCAACTCAACCCGTACGTGGTGGGGCTCCACCTGTTGCTGTCGATGGTCCTGATCGGCCTCGCCGTATGGCTGGTACGAAAGACGTGGCACGTCACGCCTGTCGCCGCGTCGGGCCTTTCGCTGGTTCTGACCCGGGTCACCTTCGTACTGATGTGGCTGGCAATCTGGCTCGGGACGTTGGTGACGGGCAGTGGACCGCACGCCGGTGACGAGAATGCTCCACGAAACGGCCTCGACGGAATGCTGCTGACCCGGTTGCACACCAGCGTTGTCTACGCCACCGTTGCCGCGAGTGTGGTCTGCTTCGTGTTGCTGCGCAACAGGGCGGTACTGCTGCTGATCTTGATCGAGCTGGTGCAGGCCGGCATCGGCATCGCCCAGTACCAGTTGGGGTTGCCGATCTGGCTGGTCGCGCTACATCTACTGGGCGCATCGCTGGCGATTGCCACGGTCACGAACCTGATGCTTTCGGTAAAGCGCCGGCCAGCGGACTGAGGAGACTCCATGGGTGAGGTGGTCGGCGCGGGCCTGCTGGCGCATGTCCCAACGATCGTGCTGCCTGAGTCCACTCGCCGGGGGCTCAACAACGGGAACGACACCACGCTCGTCGCTGGCCTGCGGCAGCTGCGCACGGACGTTTTCGACGTGCTCGACTACGACACGGTGGTGGTCCTCGACTCCCACTGGGCGACAACCGTCGAGTTCGTGGTTACGGCGCACGAGCGCCGCAGTGGAATTTTCACGTCCGAAGAGCTGCCGCGCGGCATGTCGCAACGTCCGTACGACTTCCCAGGCGACCCTGAGCTGGCCCATGTCATAGCCTCCAAAGCTGAGCGCCACGGCACCTGGATCACTGCGATCGAGGATGATCATCTCCCGATCTACTACGCCACCACGAACCTCTGGGAGTTCCTGGGACAAGGCCTGCCCGACAAACGGTGGATCTCGATCGGCGTTTGTCAGACTGCCGAGACGGAGGACCATCTGCGGCTGGGCCGGGCGCTCGGTGATGCGATCGCCCAGTCGAACCGGAGGGTCGTACTCATCGCGTCCGGCGCTCTGTCACATACCTTCTGGCCGCTGCGCGAGCTGCGCAAGCACGAGGCAGCGGGGATCGAACACATCTTCACAGCTGAGGCCGCAGCGGCAGATCTTCAGCGCCTCGAATGGTTTGCCGCCGGTGATCATGCTCGGGTATTGGAAGCGATGCCGGACTATCACCGCTTCAAGCCGGAGGCTCGCTTCGGTCACTACCTGATGATGATTGGGGCTGTGGGTGAAGGTGACTGCCGTGCCAAGGCGCGGCAGTACGGCGAATATGAGAACTCCGTCGGTACCGGGCAAGCGCACTTATGGTTCGACCGTCCCGAGAAGGGCTTCCCCCAACCGCGCGCCACGCATCTGGAACCACTGACGGCTGAGCAGCCATCGATGCAGAATGCCTGAGCGACCAGCTGAGGTTCGGCCCACCGTGATCATCCCGGCGCGGTTCTCCGCGAGTGCCAGCGCACTGCGCTATAGCGCGGAGGTCGCTGCCGCCAAACTGCTTCAGGCGGTTTGGGACGCGGGCGGTGAGCCGCTGGTTGTCCATCCCACAGCACCGCAGCCTCGGATCGAGGAGCTGGCAGAGCGGTTCTGGCTCGCCGACGCCGTCCTGCTCCCGGGGGGTGGTGACATGTCGCCACACTGGTATGGGCAGGAAGCCCTACCGTCGTTGTACGGCGTAAACGAAGATCAAGACGCATTTGATCTTGTGGTGGCGCGCTGGGCGATCCAGGAGAAGATTCCGTTGCTGGCAATCTGCCGAGGAAACCAGGTCGTCAATGTGGCACTCGGCGGCACCTTGGTACAAGACATGTCGACGACGATCGGCCGCGATCATCGGCACCTGGTGCACGACATTAAGCTAGCCGCCGATTCGCCTTTACGCGACACTGTCCCGAGCGATCGAATCACTATCTCCTGCTCCCATCACCAGGGCATCGACCAGCTCGCCGACAAGCTGGTGCCTGCCGCGCACGCATCCGACGGCACCATCGAGGCAGTCACCTTGACCGGGCATGAGGGTTGGTTCTTAGGTCTGCAGTGGCATCTGGAGGATTTCGCCGACACCGATCCGATCCAGCAGGGCATTTTCAGAGCCTTCGTCGCCGCCGCGAGCTAGTGCGGACAGCCAATGGCGAGTTAACGCAGCAGTGTGTCGACCGCCGCGGCGACAAAGAGCAATGCGAGATAGGAGTTGGTCCAGTGGAAGAGCCGCATGGGCTTCAAGGCCGCATCGGTCAGGCCACGCTGTGCCCGAGCCAGCAGCAAGGCCGATTGCCACAGCAGCGCCACACCCAAGATCACCGCGGCCGCTGGATAGAACCAGCCGGTGTTTGCCACCGGCCACAACAGGAGCGACACCAGTACTGTCACGGCCGCGTAGGCCATGATCTGCCGAGCGACAACCGGTGCGGATCGTACAACCGGCAGCATCGGCACGTTCGCCGCCGCGTAATCCTCCCGATAACGCATGGCAAGCGCCCACGTGTGTGGCGGTGTCCAGCAAAAAACGATCAAGAACATGACGAACGGAGCAAGTGCTAGGTGGCCGGTCACTGCTGTCCAGCCGATCAACGGCGGGAAGCAGCCCGCGATGCCACCCCAGATGATGTTCTGTGGGGTACGCCGTTTCAGCCACACCGTGTACACCACGATGTAGAAGGCGTTAGCCCCTAACGCCAAAGCCGCCGACAGCCAGTTGACGAGATAGCCCAGCCACAGGGTCGCCGCGATGCCCAAGATCATTCCGAACACCGTCGCGCCCAGCGGACCGACGGCGTGCCGAGGCAGTGGGCGGCGCCGAGTGCGCCGCATCCGTTCGTCGATGTCACGATCAAGGACACAGTTGAAGGCGTTGGCGCTCGCTGCTGCCAGACAGCCGCCCACCATCGTCGTCAGCACGACCATGAGCGGCGGCACCCCACCCGCCGCAAGAAACATTGCCGGCACGGTGGTCACCAGAAGAAGCTCGATGATGCGGGGCTTGGTGAGCCCGAGGTAGGCCGTGACAACGTCGCGAACTCGGGCGAGCAGACGGCTGCGGCGAACGGCATTCACCCCGAGATCGACGCGAGCTGTGCCAACAGGACCGTATTCAACAGGGCGGTTGTCGGCGGCCACCTGACCTGGCACGTCGAGACTCGTCACAAGCTCTACTCACTCACTAGTAGTCGGCTCCGGTCAAGCTGAGTCTAGGGCCCGGCGCTGGGATTCACACTTCATGACGGCGAGTTCTCGCAGATACCCCAAGGCCGGTTTCCGTTCTCGGCCCTGACCCTATATCCCCGGTCGTGGAGCCCCCGATAGGCTCGCATTATCCTGGCCTGTCCGACCGGCAGGACCAGCACAGCCGTCTCGGAAGGATCTTCTGGCACGTGAGTGTGACCGATACCGACATCTCAGACGCGGTTCTCCCAGAGGGATGGACCGAGCTCGACTACCGAGCCATCGACACCATACGTGTGCTAGCCGCTGACGCCGTGCAAAACGTCGGCAGTGGGCATCCAGGCACTGCCATGAGCCTGGCACCAGTCGCGTACCTGCTGTTCCAGAAAGTCATGCGGCACAACCCGAGCGACACCCATTGGCCTGGGCGGGACCGATTTGTGCTGTCGTGTGGACACACCAGCCTGACGCTCTACATTCAGCTCTATCTCGGCGGCTTCGGCTTGGAACTCGATGACATCAAGTCCTACCGATTCTGGGGATCGAAGACCCCCGGACACCCGGAGTACGCCCACACCAAGGGAGTCGAGGTCACTACTGGACCGCTGGGCCAAGGCGTTGCAAATGCCGTCGGAATGGCCATGGCCGCCCGTCGAGAGCGCGGGCTGCTTGATCCGGATGCCGCGCCGGGCACCTCGGTCTTCGATCACCACATCTACTGCTTAGCCTCCGACGGAGACATAGAAGAGGGAGTCTCGTCTGAGGCCTCTTCACTGGCCGGCACGCAGCGACTGAGCAATCTCACTCTGATCTATGACAGCAATCGGATCTCGATCGAGGACGACACGAACATCGCTCTCAGCGAGGACACTCCAGCTCGCTACGCCGCGTACGGCTGGCATGTGCAGACCGTGGACTGGACTCATGGCGACGCTCATCACTACAGCGAAAATGTCGCAGCGCTCGCTGAGGCCCTCGAGGTCGCCAAGACAGTCACAGATCGACCGACCTTCATTTGCCTGAAGACGATCATCGGCTGGCCGGCCCCGAAGCTCCAGGGCACAGGCAAGGCCCACGGCTCCGCGTTGGGTGAGGAAGAAGTTGCCGCCACCAAGAAGGTGCTCGGATTCGACCCGGACAAGACTTTCGTCGTTGCGGATGAGGTGATCAACCACACCCGCAAGCTGATCGAACGCGGAGCGCAGGCTCAGCAAGAGTGGCAGCAGGCCTACGACAGCTGGGCGGAGGCAAACCCTGAACGGAAGGCGCTGTACGAACGGCTCATCAATGACGACCTCAGCCCGGGCTGGGAAGATGTCCTACCCAGCTGGGATGCCGACCCGAAAGGCATCGCCACCCGGGCAGCCTCTGGAAAGGTCATCAGCGCAATTGTGCCCGAGTTGCCTGAACTGTGGGGTGGCTCGGCTGACCTCGCCGAATCCAACAACACCACGCCGGAGGGTGAGCCCAGCTTCCTGCCGACAGACCGGCAGAGCAGGATGTTCCGCGGTGGCCCATATGGCCGGGTGCTGCACTTCGGCGTTCGCGAGCATGCCATGGGGGCGATCATGAATGGCATCAAGGTACACGGCGGCCTACGGCCGTACGGTGGCACGTTCTTGATCTTCAGCGACTATATGCGC
>DATCXA010000171.1:0-7507 GCA_036566085.1 Propionibacteriaceae bacterium | reverse complement strand
ATCGGTAGGCCGCGCGGCGTGTAGCGGGGGGGTTCGTCCGGGTCGGGCGACCCGCCTTGTGTGTTCTGTGGGGGAACCGGACTGCGGATGGTCACTACTGCGCCTCCCGTGGTGGTGTCGGATGAGGGGCGAAAAGGAGCCCGCGAGCCAACGACTGGACCGGACAGGTGATCGCGGACTGTCCACAGGAGCAGACCGGGACCGCCGACCAGTGCAGTCGACGCACCTCGTGCAGCGCCAGGACGGCGAACGCGAACACGGCGAAGACCCCGGGTTCCACATCACACAGACACGACGAGTCATCCGCACCGGCTCCCAGCCGAAGGGGGTCTGTCCCGAACCGGTCCACCGCTGTCATGGTTGGAGCCACCTGTGTGCAGCCGAGGCGGACACCATGCGGGCGAGTTGGCCGAGCATGAGTTCTGTCCATAGTGGATGACCCGGGCGAATGTGTGATATCCGCCAGTGGTCACGAATCCGCACCATTGCTCTGAACTCCCTCTTGCCGGGTGGACGCAGATCAGCAGACCCCCGATGCGGGTGAGATTCACTCGCATCGGACGAGCCCCTGTTCTCGCGTTCGGCTGTACCGAAAGGATCGGCCGTAGCCTCGGACATCAGCACCACGGCAAGGGACGACTTGGGACGTCTGTGTTAGCGTGGCGCTGTTCCCAGACGTCTGGAGCGCGGATGCCGAACGACCGGCTGCGTGAGGCCATGCTCAAGCAGGGCATGACTACCGAGAAGCTTGCCGAGGTGCTGGGAGTTGACCCGAAAACGGTGGAAAGGTGGATCACGACTGGGCGCAGTCCCTACCCGAGGCACCGGTATCGGATTGGTGCGCTGCTATGTGAGAGCGAGTCGTACCTGTGGCCAGAGGCACGAACGCGCGAGCAGGCTGCCCGGCTCTCCGGCTCGGAGGTCGTCCACTTCTACCCGCGTCGCGCGATGTCACCCGCTGACCTGTGGACGCGGCTGTTCGAGCGAGCGGCAGAACAGGTCGACGTCTTGGTCTACGCCGGGTTGTTCTTGCCTGAGCAGTATCCGAACCTACCGAAAACCCTGGCGCGCAAGGCTGAGTCCGGAGTAAAGATCCGGCTACTGTTCGGTGACCCGGACTGCTCGGTGGTACTGAAGCGTAGCCACGAGGAGGGCATCGGTGACGCGATTCCAGTCAAGATCCGTAACACGTTGGCGCACTACCGACCGTGCCTGAGCGCGGCGGGTGTGGAACTACGGCTACATGCAACGACGCTGTACAACTCGCTCTATCGGTTCGATGACGAGGTGCTGGTGAACACTCACATCTACGGCTTGCCCGCCGCCCACGCGCCGTTGCTGCACTTGCGCGAGTTGTCCGGCGGGCAACTTTTCGAGATGTACACGGACAGTTTCGAGCGTATCTGGGCGG
Organism: Propionibacteriaceae bacterium; assembly: GCA_036566085.1. Classification (GTDB taxonomy): domain Bacteria; phylum Actinomycetota; class Actinomycetes; order Propionibacteriales; family Propionibacteriaceae; genus Microlunatus. The sequence continues at coordinate 6,096 of DATCXA010000171.1, read as the reverse complement.
ACTCCAAACCGGCGTCGACTGGCACGGGAATCTGACCGAATGGCACGTACTGAGCACTTCCACGACCCGGACGCTCCCACCGCGAACAGCATAGTCGTCGCAGTCACCGCATTTGTTGTGAACGATGCAGGCGAGCTACTGCTGATCCAGCGCAGCGATAATGGCTTGTGGGCGCTGCCGGGCGGTGCTCAGAACATCGGTGAGTACATCACCGACACCGTTGTCCGGGAGACCCGTGAGGAGACGGGCATCGACGTGGAGGTGACTGACCTCGTCGGAATCTACTCCAATCCCAACCATGTGATTGCCTACTCCGACGGTGAGGTCCGGCAGCAGTTCTCGATCTGCTTTCGCGCCAGACCGACCGGCGGTGAACTCCAGACCAGTGGCGAGTCCACCGAGGTCCGTTGGGTTTCCTGCGCCGACCTGGATGACCTGGCAATCCACGAGTCCATGCGGCTGCGGATCGACCACGGCTATGAGAACCGTGCCCAGCCGTACATCGGCTAGTGCTCGATGCCCGCCGCCCGCAGCCGTTCCTCGGTCCGCCGGACCGCGTCAATCATCTCCGACCGGGCCTGGTCGATGAACCTGCCCACAAGCGAGTCAGGCCCGTACCGGGAGATGATCTCGGCGAGCCGCTCCTCGGCTGTGAGGCGTTGCCCGTCCGGCCCGGTGGTTAGGTCGCAGTAGATCAGTGCATCGGAGATGGCCGACTCCTCACGTGGGAACTCGGCCAGCAGTTCGTCGGCCAGACCCCGCATCTCCGCCTCGATCACCGAACACGAGTGATGCGCCACCAGCCCGCACAGCCGTCCGTCGGCACCCTGGCGTCTGAGGAACCGCGCACCATCCAGGGGGTGGAACCCTGCGTCCGCGAGCTCAGGCGCATACCCGATGTCATGCAGCCAAGCGGCAGCCACCAGCAGCTCCCCGTCTGCCCCAACGACAGCGGCGATCCGCTCAGCCTGACCGGCCACCCCGCGTACGTGGCTGAACCGCCGAGGCGAACACTCAGCCAAACGCTTGGCCGCGATCCCGGATGCATTGCTCATCAAGACCATGTCGATTAGCCTATGCCAAGTCCGCCGATCTAACTTACCCAACACCTCAGACAGGGTACGGCTTAGAAGTACAACCATCTTCCGATCGGTGTTCGCTGGAACTACCTTTCCTTCGTGCAATCTATATCTTGTCTGAATGTAATCGACGATGGTATTCAAGATGAGCCTGAGAGGGGTTATGCCCAGGGATGGCACGAAGGATTCCGAGCGGACTTCCTTCAACAATGACTCGCATATCTTTTTCTATGACTATGCCGCCTAGGTCGAAAAGGACGTGGCAGTTGGCGCAGAGACAGAGGAGATTGTCTTCAGTGTCGGGCCCGTCATGAGGTCTACCCAGGGGACGTATATGTGCCCCTTCAGAGTAACCACGCCCGTGGACAGTGAGGCGGGTTCCGCAGAACTGGCAGGTATTGTCGTGGAGCGCCTTCACATGCTGTACTACCGTACCCGATCGCACGATTCGTTGTGTCGTCGTAGTGCGACGTTCGTCAGCCATGGTGTTAACTGGGATGTCGGGTTGCGGTGATGGTGTCACCCGCACCATGCGGTAACGGCACACCAAGAAGCCATCGTGGCGCCGGTGTTGCCAGTGACTTTCGACCCGATACAGACCGTCGTACCGATATCCCGTGTTAGGTGAGTACGGGGAACGATGTTTACTGCCCCGCGTGACCCGAACTGGAAGTGCCGTGGCCGCGCTCGTGATAAGCGCTGCATTACCGAGATCCTCTGGATCTTGATCGGCGACGTGCCTTCCGTCTTCATCTCTTCCCCCTTGACCGGTATAAATAATTACGCTTCCGTAGTCCTCATCGTCCTCGTAGCCGCCAGACAGGACAACCGACTCGGCACCCGTTGCCTTCGTACCATGAATGCCGGCCCGCAGCTGACAATGGACACCCGCTGCATATAACGCCCTCCTATCGCGAAATGCGTCGCCCTCCGACACGCCACGAGGCGTGCCGAAAGCGTCGAACCCGGCCTCTCTTCGTACTTTCGTCATAACGGACAATCATGGACGTCCTCGCTTCGCCTATGAGGAGGAGCGACGAAGCTGTTACGAAGTTGAGGTACACCTCATGCGGGACGTCACTGCGGCTCCCAGCCGACGGTGTCGGTGACGAACCGGTGCCGCCACGTCCTCGGCACTGGCCGACATCGTCGAGGATTACCCGCGGCCGCAGCGCGTGGCGGCAGAGCTCGCCCCCGTCTCAGGGTTCGACCTCCGCTCGGATTAGCACCACCACAGCGCCATAGAGCACCCGTTCGCCGAGTGCCTCAACAGTGGATCCGACCATGATCGCGGTCCGCTCCGTCGATGTCCGACCACCGTTCCACCCCCGCCCGCACTATGGTGATCCGTCGACAAGTCGGCCGAAGGCTAGCGCGTCAACTGCTCGGGCACGGTTGGTACCGCCCACCACAGCGTGGAAAGGACCGATTCCCACACGCCGGCACGGACGCCTGACGTTCCGCCACGGTGGGACTCACATGCGCTCTGCGGGGTCGATGCTCGGGTAGGGGCGGGTCGGTGCGGCGACTTTCTCAAGCCCGTGTCACTCGCGGGGCACACTGGTCCCGCCACCGGGTCGGTCACCATGCCGCGCCATGCGCGCGGCAACCATCGAAGCGCCCGTAACCTCACGGTACGGCCGCCATCTGGTTCAGGAGAGCCCCACGTCCACGACTGACCGGCTGTACTGTGTGGCAGCAGCTGGGGAAGTTCTGCCGACGGCGCTGGCCCGTGGTCGTCGGCCTCATATTTGGGGGTCGGGGTGCGAGCGCACGAGGTCGACTTGATCACGACAGTACAGGGAAGCAAGCAGTTTATGGTCCCGCTCTACCAGCGGCCCTACTCCTGGGGTAGAGATCAACTTGATGTCCTATGGCAGGACATCCTTGCGGAGGCTGAGCGGATCAAGGATGGCGTGACTGGTTCTGGCCACTTCATGGGATCCGTAGTCTTGGCACCCAGTCCGCTTGCCCACGCGGCCGGAGGACTCCAGCAGTGGCTCGTCGTCGATGGCCAGCAGCGATTGACCACGTTGATGATCGCACTCGCCGCTATCCGTGATCACGTTAGAGATACGGATCCGGAGGCTGCGGCCCGTATAGATGTTGAATATCTGATTAACCAGTTCCGTAAAGGCGACGAGCGCCTTCGCTTGCTGCCGACCCAGGTGGACCGTGAGGCCTTTCGTGCTTGCATCCTCCAATTGCCGAGAGCCGACGTCGCCGACGGTGTCGGGGCAGCGTACCGGTTCTTCCGATCTAATCTGCTCAGCTTTGATGAGCCAGATGACCCGAACGATGTCGCACGCATTGAGGACGTCATACGGCAACGCCTTCGTTTGGTCGAAATAACTGCCGAAAAGGGCGACAATGTGCACCGCATTTTTGAGTCCTTGAACAATACCGGCTTGAAGTTGTCCCAGGCGGACCTGCTTCGCAATCATCTGTTCATGCTGCTTCCCAACCGGGCCGAAGAAGTTTACTCGGATGTATGGTTGCCGATGCAACGTTCCCTGGGTGCCCACCTCGAGTTGTTGATGTGGTTGGACCTCCTCCTGCGTGGTAATGACAAGGCCAAGCAAGGCGATGTTTACAAAGAACAAGCCGAACGACTGCGGGCAGTGGAGCGGGACGAAGATGCAGTCGTGGACGAGATCGTCAAGCTCTCTCGACGGTCAGGTCATTTGGCCATACTGCTCAACCCAGAATTGGAGAAAAACGACCGTGTTCGCAGCGCGCTTGTACGCTTGAATGAGTGGGGTGGGCAGATATCCTACCCGAGCTCGATGCTGCTGCTGGAGTGGCGCGAGAAGGGTTTCCTCGACTCGGCCGGCGTTGCCAGAGGACTGGCATTGGTCGAGAGCTTCCTCGTCCGCCGGATGATCGTCGGAGTCCCCACGAATAACCTGAACCGTATCCTCAATGCAGTTCCCCGCGAAATCTGTGACGCGGACGATCTGATTGATGCGCTACACCGATACCTCTCCGCGCCCCGACGTTACTGGCCGACGGATGGAGCAGTCCGTGACGCGGTGAAGACGAGGCCGTTCTACTGGCACGGCCGTGGACCGCAGCGAAGTTTCGTTCTTCGCCGTATCGAGGAAAGTTATGAGTCACCTGAACCGGTGGACTGGCAAGCCGCAAAAGTGACAATCGAACACATCATGCCACAAAAGCTGAACGATGTCTGGCGTAGGGAACTCGCCGCCGACGCGGCGGCGAGCGGGCTTAGCGTCGAGGAGCTTCATGAGTCACTCGCTCATACGCTGGGCAACCTCACCTTGAGCGCTCTCAACGAACCGCTGTCGAACCATTCGTTTGACAAGAAGCGGGAAATCCTGAAGCGCGGCACACTCTACCTGAACCGCGAGATTATATCGTCTGCACAGTGGGGTAAGGCCGAAATCGAAGCCCGAGCAGCCCGACTTGCGAAGCGAATCGTTCGCCTGTGGCCTGGCCCTTTGGGGACTATGGAGGTAACAGACGTTGGACGCGATTGGACCCAGCTGAACCGTGCGTTGGCGCTCGTGCCCGCGGGGGCGTGGACCACCTATGGTGACTTGGCTGATCTGATCGGTAGTCATCCGGTGCCGGTCGGGGTACACCTTTCTAACAACCCCGTACCAAATGCCTGGCGAGTGCTGACCACAGACGGCCATTCATCGAAGCAGTTTCGATGGCTCGACGCTGATCATTCTGGAACGCAGCGAGAGGTGCTCGAATCCGAGGGTGTATCCTTCGATCACTCAGGTAGGGCATTTGAGGCTCAGCGTCTTCACGCGGTCGACCTTGCTCGTCTGCTTGGTCTTGACGTGCCCGAAGATCGGCCCGCGGCTACCGTTGGTACGATTGATAAAGAGGCTTATGAGAGCTTTCTGAAGCAACTTGATGAGGCGCAAGACGCCGCCACAGCAAAGGGTGTGCGCGCAGTGGTGGAAGCATGGCGCAAGCTCGGTGGGATTACCAACTTTGGCGTTGCGGATGAGACGACATGTTTCACAGTGCTGAGGCCTGCGTACCTCGACGTAAGAGGGATATGGCCATTCGCCATCTATCCTCAGTCTGGTGTGGTAGAGGTTGTATTTCAACACCTGGCTCGACGGCCACCGTTCGATGACCACTCGATGCGTCGGGAGTTGCTGAATCGACTCAATGCTATTAGCGGGATTGGGCTTCCCGAGGTGAAACTTTCGCTTCGGCCTTCGTTCAGGCTAAATATCCTTAATGACAGCGAGACGGTTGATCACCTGATCGGAATCCTTGAGTGGTTCGCTATAGCGTGCGCAACCTACTCGTCTAGCAACTGACTCGGGTGTGGAGACCGGAGGCTGACTCAGCTAATGTAGTGCCAACCCCGGGCACAGTGTGGCCCGCGATAGTATCGAGTTGTGTGGCGATGGCTGGACTCGAAAGCGCGTGATCGATTAGCTGATGCATTAGTCGTTTGGGAAGGCCGCCATGCGCACGGCTGCCGGGTCGGTCAGGTCGGGGAGTGCGGCGTCGGCGCCAGCGGCAGTGAGGTCTGCGAGGCTGCTTCTCCCGGTGGCTACGCCGACGGCTCGGACTCCGGCGTCGTGGGCGCCCCTGATGTCGTGCGGGGTATCCCCGATCACCACCACCCGGTCGGCGGGGAACTCACGGCCGTACTTGGCCGCCGCACGTTCCCAGGCCAGACGGACCAGCACGGCGCGGTCGGTGCTGTCGTCGCCGTAGCCGCCCACGTCCAGGTCGAGCCCGTCGGACAGGCCGAACACGTCCAGCTTGATCGTGGCGAGTGGTCGGATGTTGCCCGTCACCACGGTCTGAACCACGTCGTCTGCGGCCAGGGCGGCAACTGCCTCGGCGGCACCGGGAAGGGCATGGCTCATTGTGGCCATTCGGCCTCGCAACCGGTTCGTGGTCTCACCCAGTGCCGCGTAGAACGGCTCCAACAGCCCGTCAGCGCCTTCGACCTCGTTGAGGATCAGCGTGTCCAGGATGATCGCCTGCTCGGTGCGCCCAGCCATGTCCGCAACCT
>DATCXA010000274.1:0-9470 GCA_036566085.1 Propionibacteriaceae bacterium | reverse complement strand
TCGTCGACCGCACCAGCAGGTTCGTGCAGTTGGTGCACCTGCCACGCCGGCATAGCGCGGCGGCGGTCCGTGCCGCGTTGACCGCGGCGTTTCAGCTACTGCCGCCGTCAGTACGCCTGACCCTGACCTGGGACCAGGGCTCCGAGATGGCCCAGCATGACCAGCTCGCCGAGCTGTTCCGCGACGGCGTCTACTTCGCCGCCGCACCGTCAACGACACGGTCGCCTCCCGCCCGCCGAAACCGGTGTCGACCAAGTGGCGGACGTACCTGCTATGCACTCGCTGCGACACCGCGCCGCAGTCCGGACAATAGGCCACCGTCGCGCGTGTGCTGGCCTCGATCCTGACCCGGACTCCTTTCAGATAGACCCTATCCAGCTGCAACTTGGCCAGATGCGGTAGCAGAACCGCGGCAAGATCCACAATGGACACGAATGATCAACACTAGTCGATCACGGAACTTGTGCCAGAACCAACTTCCACACGTATTTGTCGCGGGTCCAGGCTTTGGCGTAGGTGCAGTAGTAGCTGGTCAGTGGTGGTTTCCACGCGTCGGGGGATTTGTCGCCTTTGGATTCGTTGACGTTGTCGGTGACGGCAAACAGTTGCGGGTCGCTCAGGTCGTTGGCGAAGGATTCACGTTTGCTGGTGGTCCAGGCCCAGGCGCCGGAGATCCACGCGTTTTTGAGGGTGACCATGTGGTCGATGTCGACATCGGAGGCGGCGGTCCATGTGGCTCCGTCGTAGGGGGCTGTGCCAGGTGCCGGAGGTGGCGGTGCAGGCGCTGTTGACCACGACGTTGGTGCCGTCGCGTTTGAGGACGGTTTCGCGGGTGTCGCAGGTGCCGGAGATGGTGTCCCATGTCGGGAACAGGCTGCGCTGGTAGGTAGTCGTGTGCGTCCACGCGGCCACCGTGAGAGTGGCCAGTTCGCTGCGGGCGGTCGCGGCGGTGGGGATACCGGGCGGGGTGGCACCGGCGGGGTTGGCGGCGACCAGTTGGATGGCGGTGATTGTGGTAACGAGGATGAGGACGGTGGCGAGGTGACGTCGGAGGATCATGTGTCCTCCCGGGGATGGGGGCGAAACAGCTACTCCACAGATTGTGATGTGTCGATGCGTTGACAGCTAGACGTCAACATGAACGACCGACGAAGTCGACCTCACACTCACCGTGATCAATCGGGCGGCGCATGCACACCCACCTGCACCACGGATGTCGTTGGCAACGACTTCCAACCAACACGAACGGCGCAAGTAAGGAAGCCTTCGACGCGAGCAGCGCACGGCATGCGCCCGGCGTCGGCGTCGAATCGGTCCAGTCCCGGCTGGGGAACACATTCGGGTGACACTCCACGTTCGACACGAGCAACCTGGGGCTACCTCGGGACCGAGTCCGGCGACCATGTGGACGGTAGGCACACGCCAGCGGTTGTGAAGATGCCACGGACGTGCCGCTGGTCCTCGTGGCGCTCGCCGCGAGCGGCCACGTTCCAGCTTGTTGTGATCACTTTGCTGATCATGTGTGTGATGTCGTCGGTTTTCATGGCGAAGCACCTGGCGAGGCGCTCGATCCAGTGCTCTTCGAAGTCGAAGTCGAAGTGGTAGTCGCCTTCCTGGCGCGTATGACTCGGCCGGCTCTGCACCCGTTGCCTAGGCGCTTTGGGCGGTCGTACGTTTCCGATCGGCGTGTTTAGCTTCCGCAGTCGCTCGCGCTCGGAGTCGTTCAGACTCACGGCCCCCTGCCGGTCCAGCTCGGCCAAGCTCTGGCGGGCGCTCTCGCGCATCAGCAGGTTCGTGTCGGTGCCGAACGCGGTGCTTTTCAGCATGTTTTCGAATGGTCGGAGTTCCGCGATGCTGTCATTGGTCGCTCGTTCCAGTGCCATGAGCAGCCACAGCTGTGCGTGCCTGGTATAAAACGTTAGCCTCGCGTCGGAGAATGCGCGGATCGATCGTGTGGTGGCAAGATCACTGAGCGCCTGCAGTTCGTTGGATGCGCCAAGCTGGCAGAGAAGGTGCACGGTGTGGGCAGCACGCCAGCGGATCCCGTCATCGGGGTCGGCTAACGCGGTCCAGATATAGCCGGCGACGCAGGTTGGAAGATCGGCCGGCGGAGCGAGATCGGTGTGCCAAGGGCCGTCTGCGGTGTCGTTGTCGTTGAGGTAGTCGAGTTCGGTGAGGGCGTAATCGAAGACTTCACGAGCTTCAACCGGCGACAACCATTGGGCAATCTTGATTACCAGATCCAAACAGGCGTGAGCGTCGAGAAGATCGTTCCTCGCGCCCAGCTCCTTCAGCGCCAGGCCATACAAGGTCGAAGGATCCTGGCCGGTGAAATGGGTCAGCAGATCGACGGACAGAAAGCGGTACTGGTTCGCAGCGATCTCGTCGCAGAATCGAAGCACAGCGGTGGCCGCCAGGTCGCGAGCGGCGTTCACGGCGGCTTGCGGAGGGCCGGCTATGTCCTTGAGCCGCTCCAGCACTGTCACGTAGACGAAAGAGCTGATCTGTGGGTTGCGCCCGACGTTTCCGAGGACCTTGTGCAAATCACGGGCAGGCGTTGCCAGGATCGCGTCGGACAGATCGGCCGGCGTGAGGCCATCGGCGCGATGGCACATGCTTCGGGCTTGCTCGAGTCCGTCGGCGGTCGTCAGGTCGAGTCGACGAAGCGTGGCGAGGTCGACTGTTCTCCGTGTCTCGTAGGAGGATGGAGAGCGGTCCCACCGCGTGGACGTGTAGGTCGAGGAGTGCTTCGTCGGATCGTACAAGCGGCGCCGATAGCTGGCCTCGGCGTAGCTTGTCGCAGTGAGATCGGCCGTGTATCGGCGTGCCAACGCCTCGATCTGCTGGAAGTAGTCCGCTTCATGTGAGGCGATACGGTCGTAGGTGCTGACGACATCAAATACCCGTTGCGGCTCCGCGCCCGATGATAGCGCCGCATCCAGGACACTGCGCATGTCCGAGTCTTCGGCCAGCGGAGCAAGTGCCACCGCAGCAAGAGGCACCCGGCCCGATGATCTGTCTTTGCCGGCGAGGAGTGCCTGAAGTACGCGGTCCGCCCGGCCGACCCGGCGGCTGCGCCATCGGGAGGCGATAGCGATCGCGGACCGGTCACTGAACATAGACACGGTCCGGATGCACTGTTCGTAATCGGCGCCGTCGTCGAGGTACGGCATCAACGCCTCGAAGGTCCTCGACAGCGCGTACGCCCGCTGGTTATCTTCACCGAACCTCGATGCCTGCTCTGCCAGCGCGTTCAGAGCCCCCCAACGGCGCATGACGTCGTCGCCGATTTTGTCAGCGGTTTCGATCGCCGTCCCGAAGTACGCGACCGCTTCGTCACGGCTCCGTGGGCGGATCGCCCTGGCGAGGGCCGCGAAGGTGGAGACCTTCTCGTTCGCGTCTATCCTGGCGGCAGAGAGGGAATCGCGAAGCATCGAGGCGACCGGGTACATCACGTCGTCCATATGGTCGGCGAGGGCGCAGTGGCGTACGACTTCGATGAGCGTCTTCCAGTAGACGAAGGGCTCCACTCTCTCCAGCCACGTGTGGAACTTGGTGTTGAGGTCCGGGCAGTTGTGGCGGTTCAGAATTTGCGCCGACAACCGGGCGACGACGCCTAGCAGGGTCCGCGGTGTCTCGTAGTCAGTGACGTGGCGTGCGTATGTCTTTTCGGCGAGCTGATCGAACTCCGAGCAGATGTCGTCACTTGGCGCGCAGGTGACGTGGGCCCAGAGCCGTACCCACGGGATAGCGGGAGTGATGTTGGCCCTAAAGTCGAACAGTTCACGCGAGTCCTGGTGGCGTTTCTTGTCGAGTTCGTTGAGTAGTTCGGTATGGGCGAGATCTCGGTCGGTAAGCACAGTGCCCGTCAGCTGGGCCTTGAGTGCAAGTGCTTTTAGTAGGGCATCGGGCGTCGACGTATATCTCGCGCCGAGGCTCCGTGGGAGTTCGGCAGGCAGATAGATTTCCAGGATCTTCCGGAGTACCGCAGGTTCGGCCAGGTTGTGCGCAGCAGCGCCTGTCACGGCGGCGATGGCCGCATAGAGCGACTCTTGATCGAAATCTCTTGCTGGTCGCAGCTCGCTCACATTTATTGGTTTGCGGTGGCGTCGAAGCATTCTCAATGCGGCGCTGGCTGCTGCGCTGTCGAGAGCGATGTCGAACTGCCCGGCTCTGCTGAGCATGGCGAACTGAACGAATTTGTTGATCTTAGCCGCGACAACGAGTTCGTTCAACTGGCTCACGCGGCCCATCTCAAGGAGACGGGCAGCAACGATCAGGGCGGCCTTGAACACGGCAGTGAGGGGCCGCCACCTATTGAGGTACTCCACGGCTGCGGCTGGTCCGTCGGTGTTGACCAGGCCGACTGCGACCTGCGCGATGTCTTCATCGGACAGACGATGATGATCGTCGTCGCCCTGCGGTCGCGTGGACCACGCTGCCATCCATTCGCTGGCGCTGCGCAGACGGCTCCGGGCGAGGTCCTTTTGCCCCGGCGCGAAGGAGAGTATGCATCCCTCGTAGGCCAGGTTAGATCCAGGCCAGTTCCCGCTGAGGGCGCGGCGTGCAACGAGGTCATCGATTGTCTGTCCGTCGAGCACATCACCGGCAAGAGGTGTGTTTTCCTTGATCAGCTGAAGTCGGCGGGAATGACCGAGTGACAGCGAAGCCGCTTTCAGGGCGAGCCGCGCGGCTTCTGGTTTCATGCCGCGCTTCATCGTTGACTTGAGGGCGAACTGGATACGCTGCTGCTCGATCTCGGCTCGGTCGAGCTTGTTCAACGCAGGCAGCGCCGCCCCGTCGATCGACAGCTGGATGAGCTCAGCGAATCGGCCGGCCTCCCACAACAGCTGGGGCAGAGAGGCAGCGGCATAGGCGTGGCGGTCCGCCAAACGCAGAAGGCGGTCGATCAAATTGTCGAGGCGCGGGCCGGATGGTCTGTGGTGGGTCCGGAACCAGGTTTCGGTTGGCTCGTCGCGAAACTGGACGCAGTCGCCATCGATGAGCAACGGCCGTCCCAGGTCACTAACGAAGCTGTGGATCATCGCTGCGGGAATGTCACACAGTTCAGCCATCACTTGAATTGGTACGCGAGGTCGCAATGTAGCGAGGGATTCGCAGATGCGGTCGGCCTGAGCGGTTGCGAGCTTCCAGTCGTCACGGACCTTTTCTACAGCTAGGGCGATTACCGAATCCAGGGCTGACGAAGCGTCGGTTGCGCCCGTGGTGGCCAACAGCCGAAGGCAGTCGCTGGCGCTATCGGATTCGTTCAACGTGTTCGCCTGGACGCGTGGGTTGCCGAACGTCCGGCGATGGAACTCGGCAGCGTCTGCCTGCCTAGCGGTCGGGAACCTTGTACGCAGGTGGTTGGCGCTTTCGTCCTGCGTGAACCCGGTGAGTTCGATTCGCCGCGCGTCTGGCGGTGGCTCCAGGAGCGCGACTCGCTCGGTTCGCGCAAACATGACCAGCCGGACGTTGGACGGCAGGCCTTCTCGCAGTAGAGGCGGCGCGAACGCGACTGTGCCGGAGTCACTCGCTGCCATCACGCTGTTATCAGCTGCATCGATCGCGATGACTAACAGGGCATCAGGACTCTCGGCAGCCAGGTTCGCTGCGACGGCCCCGATACGTGCGAGAAACGCCCTCATGAAATCGGAGTTGCTCGCGGTTGGGGTCGGGATCAGCGGCTGGCAGAGTAGGCGACCGGCGAGTTCGTTGATGATCTCTAGCAGCGCCTGACGGTGTTCGTGACGCGGTTCGCTCACGCGTCGGTACCCGCCGGCACCGAAGCAGTCATACGTTATGCAATGTGACCCGGGTGGCAAGTAGTGCCCGATTGAATCTGCGAGCACCGATTTCCCGACACCACCGACCGCGTGGACGATTACCGGCCCGGCAGAGCTAGCAATGATCTGCTTCGCGATGTCTTGAAACTGTCGCCGGTCGAGCCGGTTTGCCACCGGCATCAACCGTGGCGGGGCGGGTAGGAGGTCCTCCTCGGTGGCTCCGAGCGCTACCAGTACGGTCGAGCGTCGAATCACCGGGTCGGGCTCCATTGAGGTGGCGCGCCGTGTCACCATCTCCTTGAGCTGAAGCGGCTCTTGACTTCGCATCCCCGGCAGAAATTCTGTGACGGTACGCTCGAAGTTCACGTACAAGGCCGAAAGTCCGACCTCCGGATCGTCGAAATCAATCATCCGAGCGAAACTGGCCGCGTCCGCGTCGTCCACGATGCCGATGTATCGCCGCAACAGCGCCATCTGCTTGGGATACCGCGGCCGGGCGCCCTTCGCCAGATCCTCGATCGTATGGCGCACCGTCTCGGACACCTGACGGTTCGAGACAAGTCTGAAGCTGACCTTGCCCAGGAGCGCCGCGTCTTTGGCCTTGAGTGCCTTGAAACGGTCAGCAAAGCCCGTCAGCGTTCGTCGAACGTCGGACATCAGCCAAGGTTTTTCGGCCTGAACGGTCGAATGTTTCATCTGAAGGTAAGCGACGGCGTCGGCATCAGCGAGCTGCTCGGATCCGTAGTATTCGGCGACATCGATTACCTGCTCGCCAGCCGCGACCACCCCGCCGAACCGGAATTCCCGATCGGAAGCACCTTCAATCGCCACCGCCACCAAGGATGCCCCCGGCAAAAGCAGCCCTAGACACTGACGGGCCGCCCAGTAGTAGTGGAACTGGTCGCCGTCACGACTGGCTCTGAGCGTGTCCGTCTTTGGCATGGCTCGCTCATCCTAGTGTCAGGCTCCTGCGACCTCTGATAGCCAACGCGGAGCCGCTCGTCAGGCCCTCCGTCATCGTGATGACGGCCACGCCGCATTCGACCATGGGCCCCAAGTCGCCCGGGTCGAGCCAGCCCTCCGCAGCTTCGCGGAGCGCTCGGTCAGCGTGGCGTGTCCGGCCCTGCCGACGCAACAGTGAGACCCACTCCTCCGTCGCTGCGACCAGCCGTTTTGCGCCTCGCGGCGCATCAATCGCTCGGCGTCACTCAACCGACCATCAGCTGCGAGCCGTGGGCCTCGTGGACCCCCTACGGGCGGCGTTGAGGACCTGCGGTTGGCGCGCGCATCGCCTCGGGAGGTGGAAATTGCCGGTCGCAGATGCTTTCGCGAAAGGGTCAGCGATGTTTAGGAAATGCTCAACAGCGCCTGGAGGTAGCTAGGCAGCCGCCGTCCTGGATGTGAACTTCACTGCCAGTTCAACGTCTAGCGCATGGGCTAGGCGTTCGAGGACCGGCAGGGTGGGCACTGTTCCGCCCGCTTCGAACCGGGCGACCGCGGATTGGGTCATTCCCGATGCTTGAGCGAGTTGAGCCTGGCTCCAGCTATGTTGTTCACGCAGTTCCCGTACGGCTTGGCCGAGTTCGAAAGCCAACCGCGCGGCCTCGTAGGCGTCCGCCGCGCCGGGCTCAGCCAGACGCCGCTGCCGCAGTTCAGTCCAGTCGGTCCGTCCGCTCATAGCTCAGTCCTCCTCATCGTCGGCTGTGTGTTGCGCGGCAACGCATCGCGCCAGGGCTCGACGCGCCCGATCGATCTCGCCTTGTTCTTGCCTTCGGGTCTTGCGAAAGACTGTCAGCAAAACGATTCGTCGCCCTGCGGCGATCCAGTAGGTGATACGCACCGCGTCGCGCTCAAGGTAGAAACGCAACTCCCGCAGCTTGCCGTCTAGCTGTTTGGTGTACGGCTCGCCCAGCAGTACTCCCTGTTCTGCGAGTAGGTCCACGTAGAACGCCACATGGGCGAAGTCGTCGGTTGGCAGGGATTCCAGCCAATCCCGGACTTCCGGCTCCAACTCCACCGTACCCCAAGCCATAGCAACGATGCTATACCGCGCTGTTGAAGATCGCGACCTGGATCGTCGACTTGTCCCGCACGCTATGGGGGATTGACGCCTTCGCCCTGGGCACTCGCACGGGCGATCGGGAAGTCGGAGGCCAGATTAACTGCGACGCTCGGCAGCCGAGAATCCCGTGTAGGTTGCCGAAGAGGCGGCGGTCGTCTGACGCCACGCGGCCGGACAACTGCTGGCTGATCGCGGTGGTGCGTTTTCGCGCCTGCCTGAAAGCTGATGGGGCTGCTGTCGCCCTCGATGGGTTGAAGCCTGAGGCGGTCGAGTCGGCGCCGAGCTTCGATGACTTGCGGGTTTGGTGGGGCAGCGGACCAGGAGTTGGAAGTAACGCGCATTAAGGAGGTGTTCGGGTTGACCGCGACAGCGGACGATGCCTCGGCGCAACGGCTGCGGGCGTGGATGCACGCCTATCTGACGCAGTTGGGGGTCGATCCTGATCGACTCGGGCCGGTGCTGGATGTCGCCGCCGTGGGCATCGTGAACTCGGCCTGGCGTAACAGCGTGGTGGAGAACTGGCACGCCGGCAGAAGTCCGCTGAGCGACGCCGATATGTTGATCATCAACTCACATTCGACCTGGCGAGTGCGCCAACTTGCGCACCGCTGGCGTCGGGATCTGGGATTGCCGTACGGCATGCCCGTCGCCGCCATCGACGACAGCACCAGCGACTTCGACTGGCTGGGGTCCCGGCTTTACACGTGGTTCACCAACCCCCACCGGAGGCTGCCCACTGGGCATATCTTGGCGGAGCTCGCCGGAGACGACATGGCCGAATACGACCAGTATGCCGCAGGCGTGCTTGGCGGGCTGCTTGCCCAGGCCGATACCCTCGGTGTCGCCGGCAGCCTGTTGCGTGCCGGGCTGCACGGAGCCCTGGCGTGCCCGCACTGGTGGGGCACACCGACCTGGCCGCAGCTGGTCAACGACTGTGTCAATGCCGCTTTCGACGGTGATCACGAATACTGGAGCCGTTACGGCCATCCGCTCAGCGAACTGCTGGCCGCGCCGCCACAGATAGCCACGCCTGAAGCGATGCGCTCGATCCTGCTGCGTCGTCCGTGGACCTTGCAGGCCGCCAGCGCGGACTGGCTGATCCGGCTCGGCATTGGATTCTTGCGTCCTGCCACGGTTACACCCACCGGCCTGCCAGACCTCAAGGAGTCCGATGTGCGGTGATCGCGCATCGCTGACCGCTGGCGGCCAAACTGGACTGACGATCAGCCCGATTCTGCCGCTGGCAGTTCCGGCGGACGTTGGGGCTTGCTGGCGCAGTCCGCTGCGGCGGCGAGCGGGTGTGGTTGGCCGGTCATGGCGGCCAGCGCGGTCGCGACGGCTTGCAGGTCGGCCTTGATGTAGGTGGTGGTGGCAGGGCCGGTGGAGTTGGTGTGCCCGGCGAAGGCGCGGGCGATGCCGTAGCCGAAGTGGCGTTCGACCCAGGTCAGGGTGGTGTGGCGTAGCCAGTGGGTGGAAATGCCCTGGGCGGCCACCCACGGCAACTGCTCGCCGATGCGTTTCCACAGATGGTCGTAGCGCCGGTAGATCACCGGCCGGCCGTCGAGGTAGCGCAGGAGTTGCCCGTTGCGGGGCGTGGGGCGCTCCTCGATATGCCGCAGCAG
>DATCXA010000149.1:0-3631 GCA_036566085.1 Propionibacteriaceae bacterium | reverse complement strand
AACGACACCGTTCCGCCGCGGCGCACGGTCTCGATGGCGGTATAGACCGCGGCGAGCCGATCGAGACCCGCCTTCTTCATCAGGGGCTCGGTTAGCGCGTCAGGTAGGTGAGCAGTGACTCGCTGGGCAGCCGCAGCGGTGGGTGAACCGTGGGCCTCCATGCCTACCGCGTCGATCACTGAGTCCGGACCTCGGCCGTCGGTCAGCTCACGCACCACATCGGCAAGATCATCTTCGTGTTCCCGGAGATCGATCACCTGGACGCCGCGGGCAATGGCTCGGGCCAGCCGCTCATCCACCAGATCCACGGCAATGATGGTGTCGATCCATTTCTGCTGAGCGATCCGGCATGCCATGTCACCGATCGGTCCAAGCCCCAAGATCAGCAGCGAGCCACCGTCGGGTACGCCGGCATACTCCACGGCCTGCCAGGCAGTCGGCAGCACGTCGGACAGATAAATGAAGCGGTCGTCCGGTGGTCCTTCCGGAACGAGGATGTGGGTGAACTGCGCTTCGGGCACCCGGAGGTACTCGGCTTGGCCGCCAGGCACCTGACCGTACAGCTTGGAGTAGCCGAACAGCGCGGCACCGCTACCCTCGCCGCGTACCTGCGTCGTCTCGCATTGGGTGTAGAGAGAGCGTTCGCACATCCAGCAGTGGCCGCAGGAGATCTGGAAGGGTACGACAACCCGATCGCCGGGACGGATCTGTGTGATGTCGCGGCCGACCTCGAGCACGATGCCGATGGCCTCATGGCCCAGCACGTCACCGGGGCTCATAAAGGCGCCCATCGTCTCGTACAGATGGAGATCGGAGCCACAGATGTTGGTGCTCGTGACCTTGATGATCGCGTCGTTGGGCTCTTTGATGATCGGATCTTCGACGTCTTCCACTGAGACGTTGCGGCGCCCTTGCCAGGTAACAGCCTTCATCGTCTTACGGCTTGCGCCAGTCGGCGCTGGTCAGATGCGAGCCAGCCTGCGGACCCATCTGCAGCATGCCGCCGTCGACTACCCACGAGGCTCCAGTGACGTAACTAGCTTGTGGGCTGGCGAGGAAGGCAATCACCGCAGCGATCTCGCGGGCGTCGCCGGGCCGACCGAGCGGGATGCCGAGCCGCTCTTCCTGGTGTGGATCTTGGTCCTCTTGGCCGGTCATCGGAGTCGCGATCTCGCCCGGGGCGACGGCGTTTGCGGTGATCTGATATTGGCCCAGCTCCAAAGCGAAGGTCTTGATCAATCCGCCGATGCCATGCTTGGCCGCGTCGTACGGCCCGGATCCGACGCGCGGCTGATGCTCGTGGACGCTGGTGACCGCGATCAGCCGGCCGCCGTTACCGGCCTCGACCATGTGCCGCGCTGCCTGCCGCATGCAGACAAAGGTGCCGTCCAAGTTCGTGGCGATGATCTTTCGCCAGTCGTCGTAGGAGGTGTCCACCAGCAGCATCGAATCACCCGCACCGGCGTTGTTGACGAAGACGTCGAGTCCGCCGAGATCATCGATAAGCATGTCAATCATTACGGCGCATGACGGCAAATCGGTGTAATCCAACTGCTTGACCACTGCCTTGCGGCCTTTGGATCGCACTTCCTCGGCGGTTTCCTCGGCTCCTTGAGAGTCCGAGTGCCAGGTAACGCCGATATCCATACCGGCGTCGGCCAGCGCGACGGCAGTCGCCTTGCCGATACCGGAGTCGGAAGCTGTGACGATGGCGTAGTGGGGATCGAAAGCCATGCGTCTGATATTCCCAGCCGTCCTCTAAGCAAAACGCCGCGCCCATAGCTGATCTTGGAAATGTAGGAGCCCTCGCTTCTTCTTCGGTTAGGACGCCTTACCCCGAAAAGTTGGAGTGCCGAGCTCCGGAATCTACAAGCTTCGTCCGATCCGCTGGCGATGCATCAAAACCTACGGTGTTGCTGCCATTCCCCGACTACTGATCGGAGCTGCTCAATGATTCTCATGCCGGCTGGTGGAGGTGCCATGGGTGATCGGCCCTCCGCCGGCCGGTTCCAATCCGAAGCGGTACGGCGCATACTCTTCGCCATGGCGAGGACCGTCGCGGCCTCGCACTTCGTCGGTCGCGCAGCTGAGCTCGGTCGTTTGCACGCTGCCTTCGACGCCGCCCAGGCCGGCGATGCAATCGCGCTGTGCATAGCCGGCGAAGCCGGCGTCGGCAAGACCCGACTGGTGACCCGGTTTGCCGAGCAAGTCAGCCATGCCGGTGGCCAAGTACTCCTGGGTGGCTGCATCGACCTAGGCGAGGGGTCATTGCCGTACGGGCCCGTGATCCAAGCGCTGCGAGGGCTCGGGCCCCGTATCACGGACCACGGGCTCGACCCCGCGGCTATCGCTGAATTGATCGGTCCCGGACAGCTGCTCCTCGCCCGGATGCTTCCCGAATTGGGCCCGACCGATCATGATCATTCCGAGGAGCCGCCGGCGTCCCTAACGGTTGGTTCGACATCCCAGGCCAGGCTGTTTGAGGCGTTCCTGGTGCTACTGGAACGTCTCGCGGAACGAGCCCCAACGGCGCTAGTGATCGAGGACCTGCATTGGGCCGACCGCTCAACCCTGGACCTGCTCACCTTCCTCGTCCGCAACATAGGGTCGGCGCCACTCCTCGTTATGACGTACCGCACCGATGACGTACACCGCCGTCATCCGCTCCGTCCCTTCCTCGCCGAGCTCGACCGCAGCGGCCGAGTGGAGCGACTGGACGTCGATCGCTTCAACCGAGCCGAAATCGCAGACCTGCTTCAAGGCAGCGGGGGAAGCAGTCCCGCCGACGACCTGGTCGAGCGGATCTACCGGCGCTCCGGGGGCAATGCGTTCTTTGCCGAGGAGCTGCTGGCCGCAGCTCACGAAGAGAACGGCAATCCACAGCTGCCGCCGAGCCTGGAGAATGTGCTGCTGAGCCGCGTCCAGATCCTGTCCGAGAATGCGCAGGCGACCCTCCGGATCGCCGCTGCGGCGAGCGGTCCTGTCCCACACCAGCTCCTCGCCGCTGTTAGCGACCTGCCTGAGCCCAACTTGCTAGCAGCCTTACGCGAGACCGTTGCGCATCAGGTGCTGGTTCCAGATCCCGCCACCGAGACGTACTCCTTCCGGCACGCCCTCAGCCAAGAGGCGCTGTACGGCGATCTGCTGCCGGGGGAGCGTACTCAACTACACGCGGCGTTTGCTCGGGTGCTCACCGAACGCCCAGACCTGGGCGATCCCAACCGCAGCACCACGTCGGCCAGACTGGCCTATCACTGGGTCAGGGCTCATCAGCCGGCACGGGCACTGCCGGCTGCCGTGCAGGCCGGGCTGCAGTCCGAAGCGGCGTACGGATTCGCCGATGCCCAGCGGCACTTCGAGACTGCACTCGAACTGTGGGATCAAGTGCCCGATCCTGTTGATCAGCTGGAGCTCGATCACGCCGCAGTACTGCAGCACACCGCGGAAGCGGCCTATCTCGCCGGCGATCCAAATCGTGCGATCGCCTTGACTCGGGCAACTCTGGCCGTTGTCGACGAGGCGATACTTCCCGTGCGTGCCGGTCTACTGCACGCCCAGCTCGGCGGCTATCTCAACGCCACCGGCGGACCTGGAGCGGTCGCGGAATACGAGGCGGCTGTGCGGCTCGTAC
>DATCXA010000134.1:0-3296 GCA_036566085.1 Propionibacteriaceae bacterium | reverse complement strand
GGCGCACGGTCCAACGAAACCAGCGGCAAGGCCATCATGGCCCGCCAGCAAGAGGGCGATACCGCAACCTTTGATTACCAGGACGCGCTCAACTTCGGCATCCAATCCACGGGCGAAATACTCCTGTCCGCGCTGCCCAAGGTGTACGACACGCCGCGCTCCATGCGTGTGCTGGGCAAGGATGGCGCCGAAGACTTCGTGCAGCTCTACCAGCCCACGCCCGATGGCAAGGTGCTGAATGACCTGTCCGCCGGCAAATACGACGTAACCGTCACCACCGGGCCGAGCTACGACACGCAGCGCATGGAGTTTGTCGATGCGCTGGTTCAGTTGAGCCAAGGCAATCCGCTGATCGGCCAAGCCGTGCCCGACCTGATTGTGGGCAGCATGGACTTCCCGAAGGCCGACGAGGCGGCGGAACGCCTAAAGATGCTGCTTCCACCTCCGGTACAGCAGGCGATGGCGCAGAAGGATCAGTCGCCGGCTGTTGTGCAGCTACAAGCCCAGTTGCAGCAGATGCAGCAGATGGCCCAGCAACAGATGGGCGAGCTACAGCAGCGTCTACAGCAGGCCGAGGCCAAGGCTTCAAGCAAGGTCGCGGATGAACTCAAGGCGCAGATCGCCCAGGCCGAACTCCAGATCAAGTGGTTCGAGGCGCAGACCGCACGGCTTGCCGTCCTGCAAAAGGACGCTGCCGCCGTCTCCAAGGTCAATCTGGACGCCGCCGCACAGGTGGATGCGTCCCTACAGCAACACGCTGATCGCCAGCATGAGTTTGTGATGGCGCAGCAAGCACAGGCCGCACAGGCCCAATCCGCTGACCAACAGGCCAGCGCGCAGTAACCGCACCGGACGGCTTTCCGGGCTATTCGTCAAGGATGACGCGCAATGAGTGATGTTGATAACGCCCAGACGGGCGCAGAGGTCGCAGCTGTCGATAACACTGCCGTTGAGCAGGAATCGCAGACGCAGGCTCAGACACCGACCACTGAGCAGGTTGATACGACCAAGGACGACAAGCCCCGCGATGACAAGGGCCGATTCGTTCCGCAGGAGCGTGTCAATGAGATTACACGGGCACGGCGAGAGGCCGAGCGGCGCGCAGACGCACTAGAGCGGGAGTTGGCGAGCGTTCGCCAGCACATTCCCGCGCAACACCAGCCGCAGAGCCAAGACAAGCCGCCTTCGATTGCGGACTTCAATTACGACGTAGACCAGTGGTCTTCCGCGATGACGCAGTACGCCATCGTTCAGGCCGAGGCTCGCGCCGAGCAGAAGATCACCACCAAGACGCAACAGGAACGCCAGCAGGAAGCCCAGCGGTCGTTCGAGCAGCGCGCGGTGAAGTACGCCGCCGATCACCCCGACTTCAACGACGCTGTCGATGACCTCTCACGAACCGTTCGATTCCCGAACGAGCTTATCGAGGCCATCAGCGCCAGCGAACACGGCCCTGCGGTCGTGCATCACTTGGCGCAGCACCTGGACGAGGCCGACCGCCTTGCCCGGATGCCTCCACACCTGGCAGCTGTGCAGCTTGGCCGCATCGAGGAACGGCTTTCGACGCTCAAGCCCAAACCCGTCACCAAGGCACCCGACCCGACTCCAACGCTGGGCGGGGGCGCTGCTGCCAGCAAAGACCCGGACCGCATGTCGGCGGACGAATGGCTGGCCTGGCGCAACAAACAACTCAATCGCTGATCCAGGCGGCACGGAGGCCGCTAATCCATGGCAAATGCCCTGCTTACCCCCACTGCAGTGACTCGCGAGTCACTGCGCGTCCTGCACCAGAAGCTCAATTTTGTGGGTGCTGTCACCCGCGATTACGACGACTCCTACGCCAAGTCTGGCGCGAAGATCGGCGACACCCTGAAGATTCGCCTGCCTAACCAGTACACGGTTCGTTCGGGCGCGACCCTGGCTGCCCAGGACACCACCGAAAGTTCCGTGAGCCTTCAGGTCGCCACACAGAAGGGTGTCGATCTGAACTTTACCAGCGTCGATCTGACCCTGTCGCTGGACGACTTCAGCAAGCGCATCATCGATCCGGCTATGTCGGTCCTCGCGGCCAACATCGAGGCCGACGCGCTGAACATGTACAAGGACGTCTACCAGTCCGTGTGGAATGGCGGATCCGCTGCCACCTACAACAAGGCGCTGGATTGCCGCGTGCTGCTTCAGCGTTCGCTGACCCCGAACAACGACCGCACCATGCTGCTTGACCCGCAGGCTATGGCGGACGTGATCAAGGACACCAAGACCCTGTTCCAGGATCAGGCGTCCATCGCCAAGCAGTTCAAGGAAGGCATGGTGGGCCGCGCGGCTGGCTTCGATTGGGGCGAGAACACCCTGCTGCCTAGCCACACTCGCGGTGCAGCCGATACTGCCTACGTCGTCAACACCTCGACCGGCATCACCTCAGGCACCGCGTCCGTCGTGGTCGCTACGGGCACTGGCGCCGCCAGCAAGGGTGATGTGTTCACCATCGCCGGCGTCTATAGCGTTCACCCGGAGACCAAGGCCAGCACCGGTCAGCTTCAGCAGTTCGTTCTGACGGCAGACTATGCGGGTGGAGCGGGCAATTTGGCTGTAGCCCCGACCCCTGTTACCTCGGGCGCGAAGCAGAACGTCACCATCGTCAGCGCCGGTTCGGGCAAGGCTGTGGTGTGGGCGGGTACGGCGTCCACCGCCGTGCAGACGGGCCTCGCGTTCCAGAAGGGCGCGTTCGCCTTTGCGACGGCTGATTTGGTGATGCCGAGCGGGGTGGACTTCGCTGGTCGTGAAGTCATGGATGGTCTGTCGATGCGCATCGTTCGCGCCTACGACATCAACAATGACCAGTTCCCGTGCCGCCTGGACATCCTATACGGCTACAAGACCCTGCGCGCGGCTCTGGCCGCTCGTTACCACAACAACTAAGCGTAGCGGGGCGGGGCTTCGGCCTCGCCCTTTGTTTTGCATGGACGCGCCACGGGGCAAGGATGCCCCACTTATTCCAGAGGCCACGGATGGCAACGACTGCAGGCGACATCATCAAGCGAGCCTTGCGGATCTGCCGTGTCGCGGACTCCAACAGTGCACTGAACGAAAACGACGCAGCGGATGCGCTCGACACGCTCAACGGCATGCTTGCCGAGTGGCACGAGGCCGATATTGGCCTGCCCGATTACAGCTTCGCCAGCCTGAATGATGCGCTTGCCTCGGACGCGGCTGACCGTGATGCCATCGCTTACCAGCTCGCCGTAAGACTTGCGCCAGAGTACGGCGAATCGTTGCCTGCCGAAGCTGCTGGCGTG
>DATCXA010000119.1:0-6931 GCA_036566085.1 Propionibacteriaceae bacterium | reverse complement strand
GCGGCAGAGCATAGCGACTGCTGCCGCCCGATGTGTCGGCCGCGTGAGACAATCTTTACTTTGCTGTGACCTTCGTCACAAACCGGTTCCCCACAGCCCACCTGTACACCAAACTCGTACGTCTCGGGGGATTCTGCCTCACGCCAGGAGAATTCTCATGTCGGACGCGGCTATTGAGTTCGGGCGCCGGATCCCTCGTACCATGCGGCTCTCCATAGCCGCGTCCCCGTCGCTGATTCGCTGGACGCTGCGAATTGTGACCACGCTCCTCTTCGGGGGCGCGACCTTATTCGGCATCAGTCTTGGCATGAGTGCCCCCGATATCTCGCCCACGCCGGTGGTCCGGGACCACGTGGCACTACCGGGCCTGTGATCGGAACTGCCGCCGGCCCCATGACCCACTCCGCATTGAGTACTCGATCTCCGCACCATCTGCAGCTAGCGCGGAGATCGAGTCAGTGAAGCGGAGTTGGATCAAGCAAGGGCGACCGCCCAGGTTGACAGCGACGGCCATTCTGGCCCTCGTGTGGCTGGGGGCCGTCCTAGCAGTACTGCAGGGCTTCGCCAGTAGTAGACCGCCGAGCCGGGTCGACGCTTCCCTCGTTGCCCACGTTACGGGCATGGCCGCAGGCTATGGGGCAGCCGTTATGTTGATCTTGATGTCGCGGTCGCCATGGCTGGAACGTGACATCGGTGCCGACCGGTTGACGCGCTGGCATGCCTGGGGCGGCCCAGTGGTGATCCTGCTCACCGTCTTGCACACGTTGGCTGTTGTAGCGGCTTGGGCTGAGACCAGATCGATAGATCTGATGGCGGCAACCAAAGATCTATTGGAGATTTCTGGGCTGACCACCGCATTGGTCGGTACTGTGATCCTCGCGCTCGTCGGGTTTGCTTCATTGCGGAGTGTGCGGCGGCGCATCTCCTATGAGCAGTGGCACATCTTGCATTTGCTTACGTATCTGGCTGTTGGCTTCGGCTTTGTCCACCAGCTGGCGGGTCCGGACCTCACCGGAAGGCGGTGGCTGCAGATTGCTTGGAGCCTGCTTTACACCTACGCGTTTGCGCTTGTGCTGCGCTGGCGGGTGCTGCAGCCGCTCTTTCAGCTCTGGCGGCATCGGCTCAGGGTCGAGGATGTACGGCAGGAGTCGTCCGATGTCATAAGCGTTCTGATGTCAGGCCAGCACCTTGATGAGCTGCGAGCCCAGCCCGGCCAGTTCTTTCGCTGGAGGTTTCTGACTGCCACGACGTGGCGCTCCGCGTACCCGTTCTCCCTCTCCGCTGCACCAACGTGCAACCGGCTGCGGATCACCGTGAAGGTGCGCGGCGAGGGTACGAGGCGAATCTTCAACGTTCCCATTGGCACGCTGGTCTTCGCCGAGGGCCCGTACGGTGTACTGACGACCCGTCGGCGACGCCGATCACGCGTGCTGTTGATCGCTGGCGGCGTGGGAATCACTCCGATGCGCGCGCTGTTCGAGGTGATCGACTTGCCCGGCAAAGATGTCACGCTTGTCTATCGCGCCTCCTGTGAGCGAGACCTAGTGTTCAAAGACGAACTAGACGAGATAGCTGACCGGTCCGGCGCACGTGTCGTTTACCTGGTCGGTCCCTCCACTGATAAGGCGAACGACATGAGCGCGCCCGCTTTGAATCGACTCGTCGGCGACCTCAGCAATCACGATGTTTACCTCTGCGCCTCACCGCGACTGGCCGCCCGCGTCCGTGAATCGCTCATGGAGCGCGGTTTCCCGCGCCATCAACTCCACGAGGAGCGTTTCAGCTTCTAGCTCACGTTAGCGGTGGGTAACTCGGCAAGGGCCCGGCGGCGACGCCGCCTCCAGCAGTACCCCAGCTCGACCAACCCCAGCCCGAAACCGGCCACGCTGATCTGCAGCCAGGACACGTGGCCATGTGAGGCAAGCCACTCATAAGCAAAAGCAAGAACCACCGACACGACGCCAAACACCGCGGTGCCCACGGTCACGACAGCCAAGCCATCAACGTCGAGAGCCGGCACCGGCGCCTGCACCCAGAAATGGCGGTGCTGGACCGGCTCCTCCATAACAATCACTGTAGTTCGCTAGTAGCGGCAGGATGTGGTGATGGACAGACTTGAAGGTCAGCTCACTCGCCTGGTTGAGGAGCACGTGCTCACCGCCTCCCAAGCTCAGGAGCTGGCGGATGCCGCGCGGGCGGATCGGTTGGATGGGCAGTCTGTTGCTACCGAGCCGGCTCCTGCTTCGGAGCCTGTTCAGCGATCGACAACCAGAAGCTCCGCGTACTGGAGGTTCTCGGCTACGTCGGCGGCGCGCTCGTGCTAGGTGCGGTGATCATGCTCGGCTCCTTTTTCTGGGATGATCTTGGCAGCACGGGGCGCAAGCTGGTTGCCCTCGCGTCCGTGCTGGTGCCCGCTCTCGGAGGAGCGGCATTGATCAAGGGGCGAGCTCGACCAGAGCTCGGTCGGATTCTGCTGGCACTGGCCTGTTACGCCGCCGGCTTCGCATATCTGGTGGTCTTCGAAGATCAAAAATTCGTCGTGTCGGCAGCGGTCGTTGTGCTGACGTCGGCGATCGGTGCGGCGCTGCTTCGCTCGGGTGCGTTTCTCGTCTCTGGCTGGTCAGGCGGGATGTTGCTGGTATGTGCTGTTGTGTTCGATCTCATCGAGACGCCTGTTGGCGTTGAACCGACGAAGGAGGCGGCGTACCTGGCGATTGGATTTCTGCTGGTAGCTGTAGCTCTGGCAGGCAGCGGCTTGCTGCTCAGCCGTACGCTCGCCTGGTCACTGGCGGGCCTCAGTGGCTGGGCCGCAAGCATTGCGCTACAGGGTGCTGCAAATGGCGAATGGCTTTCGCTGCTTTGTGCCACCGTCGTCACAGCGGCGCTGCTGACTGCCTTCGTGCAGACCCACCGATACGTCTTCGCCATCATCGGCTGCGCGATCTTGTTGAGCATCTGGCCGGTGTCGCTGTACCGAATCGTTGACAACGCCGTAGGTGCAGCCATTGGACTGGTGGCGGCGGGCGCTGTCCTCATCGGAACGGTGATCTGGCTTACACGACGCCGGCGGATTTCCACGACTGCATAGCCTTGTTATTTAGCAGTGCTAAGTATAAACTGCGCTGAGTGGGTGGAACTGGGGAGAATCTTCGGAGTGCGGCCGGGTTGGCGCACGCGCTGCGGCCGGCAGTTATGCGACTGGCACGCCGGCTGCGACAGATGCAGGATGAGTCACTGGGCCTCAATCCGAACCAGCTTTCCGCTATGGCTGTGCTGCTCAACTCAGGTGATCAACTCATGGGCGAGCTGGCGGCTCAGGAACGAGTTCAGCCGCCGTCCATGACACGCATTGTCAACAGCTTGGAAGCTTTCGGCTATGTGGTACGCCGGCCCGATCCGAGTGACCACAGGCAGTGCCTGGTGTCTCTTACTGACTCCGGCCGCCAGGTGCTACTGGCGAACCGTCGGCGGCGCGACGAGTGGCTGGCGGTGCGGATCGCCGGACTAGATCCGGCCGAGCGTGATGTGCTGCGCCGCGCTGTCGGTGTGCTGGAAAAGATGAACCGACAATGACCATCAAGATCGAGTCGACGGACGCGACCCAAACTGATCGCGCTCACACGACGCCAGCCACTATCAAACGGCCGCCTGGCGGCATGTTCCGGGCGTTGGCCGAGCCCAATTACCGCACGTACCTGGCTGGGTCGTTTGTGTCCAATATCGGTACCTGGATGCAGCGCGTGGCCCAGGACTGGCTGGTACTGGAGCTTTCCGGCGGCTCAGGCATAGCGCTCGGCATTACAACGGGACTGCAGTTCCTGCCGATGCTGCTGCTCTCGCCGTACGGCGGTCTCATCGCCGATCGCTTCAATAAGCAAAAGATTCTCAAGCTGACCCAGGCGTGGTTGGCGCTGTGCGCGACCGCGCTCGGAGTGCTGGCAGTGACCGGCGTTGCGACGACGGTCCACGTATATGCGATCGCCTTCGCCTTTGGTTTGGGCACCGCCTTTGACAATCCGGCACGCCAAAGCTTCGTACCTGAAGTGGCTGGTCGGGACAATCTCCCGAACGCGATCGGGCTCAACTCGGCAACCTTCCATGCAGCCCGGATCATCGGCCCAGCGCTTGCCGGGATTGTCATCGCGGCAATCGGATCGGGTTGGGCGATCTTGGCCAATGCGGTCAGCTACCTAGCCTTCATCGGCGCGCTTTTGATCCTGGATAGCCGATTACTTCGGATCACCCCACCAACTCCCCGGGCCAAGCGGCAGATTCGGGAGGGTCTGACGTACATCCTCAGTCAGCCCGCCATGCTGCTCGTCATTTCGGTGGTGTTCTTCGTGGGCACCTTCGGCATGAACTTCCAAATGACCAGCGCGCTGATGGCACAGCAGGAGTTCCACCGTGGCGCCCAGGATTACGGGATTCTCGGCACCTTCATGGCCGTTGGCTCCTTGGCCGGTGCCCTGATTGCGGCTCGTCGTCGCGCGGCACCGTCCGGACGTCTCGTCGTGATCATGGCTGTGGTCTTCGGATTCTTGGAGATCGGAAGTGGGCTAGCGCCCAGCTACGCTGCCTACGCGGCAACCCTGCCAGTTCTGGGACTCGTGACGCTGCTCACGCTCACAGCAACCAACGCGTCGATTCAACTCGGCGTCGATCCGTTGCGCCGCGGTCGCGTCATGTCGCTCTACATCATGGTGCTGATGGGTAGCACAGCCATCGGCTCTCCGATCATTGGCTGGATCGGCCAAGCCATGGGGCCGCGATGGACCTTGATCATAGGCGGCGCCGTGACCGTGATTGGAGTTTTGGCCAGCAGCATGTTGCTACGACGCCGGTTGCATCGGGCTGCATGATCAAATGCTCGGCCTAGGTGCTGGCACCGGCAAGGTGACGCCGGGGAAGCACGAAGTCGGCGTTGTCTCGACCTGCACCGCGATACTCCAGCATCGACCGCGCCATCCGCTTCTTGAGCGGACTCACGTGGTTCGTCACTCGCATTGCCGTACGCAGGAGTGCCAATACAACGCGTCCGATCACCGGCTTGTGGATTCGGTCCTCGTCGGTCATCTGCTCACGCGACCTAAGTACAGCGTCGAACCCGTAGCTGATCATCTTCGCCTCGTAGCTGCCGACCGCCTCGATGAGTCCGCTCCGACCCTCTGCTACGTCGATGATCCGCGCACAGAGCAGCACGGCGTCACGCAGTGCAGTATTCGCACCGACTCCGCGCCCGGGTGTCATGGTATGAATTGCGTCGCCGATCAGCGTGACATTGGCGGCCGGCCAGGGATCCACCGGCACCGAGGTCTTGATGTTGATCGGGAAGCAGGTGCTTGGATCGGTGAGCTCGAACAGTCGACGCAGGTTAGGGTGCCAGTCCGAGGTCATCTCTGCGACCAGCCCAGCAAGATCATTACCGCGACGATTCATTACGTCGGCAGGGAATTTGTCCGCAGTAGCTGAGAATCCCCAGTTGATGTAGTCGCGGGTGTTGTCGAACTGCAAGCCTGGCCAGACCTTGATCAGTTCGGCGTCGGTGTCGCCGATGCCGTTCTTGATCTTGCCCGAGCGATCCCACTTGAACTCCATCACGTGCAAGATGCAGAAGTAACCTCTCGGGGCCTGAATCATGGAGATGCCCTGGAACACCCGCCGCGGCAATAGCGAGGCAGATTCCTCGGTGATCGGCAGCTTCCCGGCAATCGCGATGATCCCGGTATCTTCTTCGCGCGCCTGCGGTAGGTACTGCCTGCGGACCCGAGAGCCCGCACCGTCAGCGCCGACCAGCAGGTCGCCGGTAGCACTCGAACCGTCAGCGAAGTGGGCGGTCACGGTGCCGTCTGCGTGCTGCTCGAAGTGGGTGAACTCCTTGCCGAACTCGATCACGTTCTCCAGGCCCGTCATCAAGACCTGCCGAAGCGTCATTCGGCTGACCGACTTCTCGCTCTCGACTGGGTCATCTTGGACCGGGATCTCCAGTGCAAGCACCTCCTTGAGGTCCTCAGTCAGGATGTTGAACCAGCGTGGCGCGCGGGCGCAGGTGGCGACAAAGGTGTCGTACAGGTCGGGCGGTAATAGGGCATGCAACGCCCGGCTGCCGTCAGGATCAATGCCCACGCGATAGCCGTGCAGGCCGTCTGTGCGCAATGCGTCGCCTTCGAACACCCGCACAGCGATTCCAGCGCGGACCAAGCCGTGTGCCAGCGCGAGTCCGCCGGTCCCAGCGCCGATCACGAGAACGCGTGGTGATGTCGATGTCATAGTCTGCTCCGCTCTAGGATTATCTGGATTGGTCATGAATCTTGGTAGATCAAGTATCTTGGCTTTCCGAGATAAATTCAAGCGGCCTGGGCTAAGAAAGAGGCGGTTTCATTGGCGCGCAGGAAGGATCTGGAGTTCGAGATCCAGCAGCAAATGATCACGATGATCGCTCAAGTGGTGCTGTTCAATCACGCGGCGAACGCAAGTCTCGGGCTCGGCGCCAGCGACTCACAGTTTCTGACCTTGCTACGGACACGCGGGCCGATGACTCCGGGTCAGCTTTCGGAGGCCACCGGTCTCACCTCAGGCACGGTGACCGGTGTGATCGACAGACTGGAGAAGGCTGATTTGGTACGTCGCGAAAGGGTCAGCGGTGACCGCCGAAAGGTACTCGTCGTACCGACACCCGACGCGGCCGACCGACTCGCTCCGACCTACGCCGGTCAGGCGGCGATGCTTCAGGAGGTGCTGGCTCGGCGTACGCCCGCGGAGCTCGAGACGATCATGAGGTTTCTCGGCGATCTGGTTGCCAAGAGCGAAACGACCTGAGCGGCCACGTACTCAATCATCAGCTGCCTGCCAACAGTGTCCGTCGTACCGCTCGCGCCTCCTGGACGAACAGGTCGGGCTGCTCCCAGGCTCCGAAGTGGCCGCCGCGATGCGG
>DATCXA010000117.1:0-3527 GCA_036566085.1 Propionibacteriaceae bacterium | reverse complement strand
CGCCTGCGCCTGCGCCTGCGCCGACCCGGACTCTAGAGTTCTCGTTGTTCAGCCCCGCGGGAGGCGCTTCGCTTCCGTTTACGCTGGGGCAAGCGCTTCGGGAGGGTGACGTGCCTGCTGGCTCAGTGCTGGCGGCCGCTGATATCCCGAACCTGCAATTCGTGGTGAAGAACCGCTGGCCGGATGGCAGCGCCAAGTTCGCGATTCTTTCCGGGCGTGCCGATGTCACCTCCAATGCCTGGCGGACGATCGGGCTGAATGTCGCGGTCGCGCCTGCGAGCACGACCGCTGTGTCCACGACCGACCTGCAAGCCGCAGGCGTCTCTGCGTCGGTTCAATTCGGATCCTTCGGGACGGCATCCTGGTCCGCTGGCGATTGGGGCATCCCGACGCAGACCTGGATCACAGGCCCTGAGATGTCGTCGTGGATCTACCGAAAGCCGCTCGGCAGCGACGCTCATCTCGCGGCATGGCTCGAAGTGCGCGCCTATCGTGGCGGTCGCGTAGAAGTGCTTCCGTGGATCGAGAACGGCTTTCTCAACGTCGCCGGGCCGACTGAGAAGTCAAGCACTGCCACTTTCACGCTCAATGGCACGCGGCGCTTCAGCCAGCCGCTGACGCTGCTCAATCATCAGCGCGCTGTGCTTGCAAATGGTACGACATTGACCCATTGGGTCGGGGGTGATCCGGCATTGACGCCGCGGCCCAATGCCGCGTATCTGAGGTCCACCAGACTGGTACCGAACTACCGCGGAAAGACTAGTGCGAGCAGTGCTCTCTTTGACCGCTTGCCGACGACCTACGCACCTCTGGAACAAGCCAGTTACCCGACGAGTATGGGCAGCGCAGGTTACGACCCGTCAATCGGCCTTCTGCCCGAATGGGACGCAGCCTACCTCACTTCGGGCGGTGACCCGCGCGCGTACAGGGCGGTGCTTATCAACGGCTTCGCAGCCGGGCGTTACGGCACCCACTATCGCGACGAGAAGACTCAGCAGCCTCTCAAGTTCTCGAGTTATCCCACCTTGGTGATGAGCGGCGGTTCGGGCGTGTCAAGCGTCGGCGTGTCGAGCGTCAATTTGCATACCCCCACACCATCTGGCGCAAGCCCGCCGGCCTACGCTTCTTCGCACCATCCGTCGATGGGCTATATGGCGTATTTGCTCACCGGCCGGAACTACTACCTTCAAGAAACGCAATTGCTGGCGACGGCCAACTTTCTGAAGAACAACGACACTACGCGTCAAGGCTCCAAGGGCGTGTTCGAGACTGCTGCCGGAGCCAACACCACGCGAGGCGCGGCCTGGGCCATCCGCACATTGGCGCAGGCTGCCACCATCACACCTGACGCAGACCCGCTCAAGAGCGAGTTCGTCAACAGCCTCAGCGCCAACATCGAGTACTACCACGGCCGCTATGTCGCGATCGCGAACAACCCACTCGGTTTGGTCCAGCCGTACAGCAGCTACTCCGCCACTGCTCCCTGGACTTCTTCTGTGTGGATGGACGACTTCTTTACGGAGACGTTCGGGTATCTAAAGGATTTGAGAGCGCACAACAGCTCGGCGAACACCGAGCTGGATCAGTTTCTTGCTTGGAAATACCGCTCTATCGTTGGTCGTTTGGGTGGCAGCGGCAGCACCGAG
This sequence comes from Propionibacteriaceae bacterium, assembly GCA_036566085.1. Taxonomy (GTDB): domain Bacteria; phylum Actinomycetota; class Actinomycetes; order Propionibacteriales; family Propionibacteriaceae; genus Microlunatus. The sequence goes on along the minus strand of DATCXA010000117.1, from coordinate 1,881 downwards.
TTCTCGTATCGCTACGCGGCGCAGTACACCGTGCCGTACGCGAAGACGCTGTCGGCAAATTGGACCGACGGGACCGGTCCCTGGTATTCCAGTTGGGGCGAAGTGGCTCGCGCAATGGGTCTCGACACTTCAGGCAACATCGGCGAGACGCTGGTGAGCGGTTACCCGACCGAACCCACGGCGTACTGGGGCAACCTCATGCCAGCGATTTCCTACGCCGTGGACCACGGCGCCGCGGGAGCGACAGACGGGTGGAACCGCATCGTCTCCGCACCAAACTTTGCGACTCAAGCGACTGGCTATAACGACAACCCCGTGTGGGGCGTGGGGCCGAGAACCGCGGAATCCGGTTCGGTAGCCGATTGGCCGCTCGTATCGACCACTTCGGCACCGAGCGACAGCACGACAACGGGCACGGCAAGCCCGTCGACGACGGCGTCCAGCACGCCGCCGAGCACCGGCTCCTCAACACCCCCATCGGTGACAACGGTTGCGCCACCGCCACCGACCTCGATTGCCGCGCTGGAGGCTGGCAAGTGGATGGAGTTGCCCAACACCAAGATTCGCTCGGTGCTGCCTGATCCGGCGCAGCAGGGATATGCGCCTTCCCTGGTGCAGGCCTGGAACGGCGGCACGGTGGACACGCTGCGCAACCGCTTGCTCGTATGGGGCGGCGGTCACGCCGACTATTGGGGCAACGAGATGTATGCGCTGGACCTTGCGAGTCTGACGATTCAGCGCATCGTCGAGCCGAGCCCCAAGACTTCGGAGGCCAACTGCACTTCGGCGCTGCCCGACGGCACTCCCGTGTCCCGTCACACCTACGACGGTCTGGCCTACATCGCGCACGCCGATCGCTTCTTCGCGGTCGACGGTGCGATGAGCCCGTGCGGGTATGCCGATCCGGCGAGCTGGACCTACGACTTCGCCACCAAGAAATGGAGCCTCATGCTCGCGAAGTCCGCGACACAAACGCACTACGGCACGATGGCGGTGTACGACGCGGCGAGCAAGCGGGTGTACGTCAAGGATCAGTACTCGTTCTTCGCCTACTCGCTGGAGGACAACCAGTACACCAAGCTCAACAGCGTCGATCAATCCGTCGACTATCACCTGTCGGCGGCGATCGACAGCAAGCGGCGCAAGTTCGTGATGATCGGCGATGGCGTGCAGGTCATCGATCTGGCCACCAACCAGATGACCAAGATGACCACCACCAACGCGCCGGCGTTCGTCACCTCACAGCAGTCGCCCGGTATTGCCTACGACCCGGTGGCCGATCGCATCGTCGCCTGGCACGGAGGCTCCAACGTCTATGCACTCGACATGGACACTGGTGTGTGGAGCCAAGTTGCCACCAACCCCGGCCCGACCGCCGCCGCACCAGCACAGGGCACCTTCGGCCGCTGGGGCTACATCCCCCAGTACCGCGTCTTCGCCCTCATCAACGACATCGATCAAAACGCCTGGGTGTTCAAACTCAAGTAGGCGCTTGGTCTATTGAAGCCGACACCGGTCCGGTTTTCCGACCGTTGTTTTTCTCGCGTGCGGTTTTCCACGCCAAAGCGGCGCATAGACGGCGTGAAGAAACTGATTGCAACCATTGCCGTCTTGTGAAGCAGTGAGTTACCGAAGGAGTCCTGTCACCCTCATCATTCAAGCACTTTCACCCGCGGCGCTCAACTGGCGAATCTCATCCGAACCATTGCCAGTTTCGCCAAGCAGACTTTATGACTCAAGCGAGCTCGAGGTTGTTGCTAGCGTCGGCATGGGCTGCGATCATCATTTCCTTGATGGGCTGCGGCGGAAGCGGCGCTGCACCAACGTCGGAGAGCCCGACGGCCAGCAGCGGTGTCACGCAGGCATCGCCACTCGCCGTTG
>DATCXA010000100.1:0-6597 GCA_036566085.1 Propionibacteriaceae bacterium | reverse complement strand
AGGGTGCGGGACGCCGAGTTCGCGCAGAACCGCGGGGCGATCTTGGCGGCCGGGAAGGTCGAGATGGCCAAGACGGTACCATCCAAAGACCGCTTCAAGTACCAGCGGGTCTACCCGGACGGCAAGCTCTACGCACCGATCACGGGCTTCTACTCCTATGACCGTGCCAGCTCGGCTCTGGAGAGCACGTACAACGCGCAACTCGCTGGCACCGATGACGCGCTGTTCGTACGCCGGCTGATCGACATGGCGACCAACAAGACGCCGAAGGGCGCGACTGTCCAGACCACGATCGTTCCCAAGATCCAGAAGGCGGCAACTGAAGCGCTCGGCAACCAGAAGGGTGCGGTGGTTGCCCTCGACCCCAAGTCCGGCGCAGTGCTGGCCATGGTGACCAGCCCGACCTACGATCCGAACGACATCGCAAGTCACGACATCGAGGCTGCTGGCAGGGCGTACGACCGGCTCGCTTCAGACCCTCAACATCCGCTGTCCAATCGCGCCGCTCGGGAGATCTTTCCGCCGGGTTCGACCTTCAAGCTGGTGACCGCGGCGGCAGCTCTGGCGGATGGCAAGACTCCGGATTCCATGGTTGAGTCGCCGGACCGGCTAAAGCTGCCCGGTACGCGGGTGTACCTGCCGAACTCCACCAACTGCGGCGGGACCAAGATCACTATCACGCAGGCGCTCAAGGTCTCGTGCAACACGGCCTTCGCCAACCTGGGTCTCGAGGTGGGTGCAAACAAACTGCGTGACCAGGCGCAACTTTTCGGGTTCGATCGACGGCATCTGGCCGACCTGCGCGGCGTAGCCAGCCAGTTCCCCGACAAGCTCAATGAGGCGCAGCTGGCGCTCAGCTCCATTGGCCAGTACGACGTGGCAGCGAGCCCGTTGCAGATGGCCATGGTCTCGGCGGCAATCGCGAACGACGGGGTGCTGATGGATCCCTATGTGGTCAGCAGCGTGTGGTCTGCGGATCTGAAACCGATCGAAACGCACAAGCAACAAGAGCTGTCCACTGCGATGACCCCGGACAATGCCAAGGAATTGCAGCAGATGATGTTGCAGGTGGTTAACGAGGGCACCGGTCACAATGCGCAAATCCCTGGTGTCGAGGTCGCAGGTAAGACTGGCACCGCGCAGTCGGATCCCAAGCGCAAGCCGTTCGCGTGGTTCACCTCTTTTGCGCCGGTGGACAATCCCGCGGTTGCCGTCGCTGTGATCGTTGAGGACGCCGACATCCCGCGGAACGACATCGCAGGCGGGCGACTGGCGGCACCAATTGCTAAAGCCGTTATGCAGGCGGCGCTTTGACGGACCGCTTGGGGGGCTCGCACGTTTCGCCGGTTTGGTGGGAACGGTACGCATCCAGCGCCCCAAACCGCTGCGTTTCCGCCGGTTTGGTGGGAAACGTACGCTGTCAGCCGCCACCGCGCCCATCTCCGGGCGGCCGAGTCCACATGAGATGCCCATTTCACGCTCTGGCGCCCTATGGCCGAGAATGGCAGCCGGGGTTTGAGGGAGGACCATGGACATGACTAGCAGCCCAACGACGGTCGGGGGCCGGTACGAACTGGGCGAGCTGCTGGGACGCGGTGGCATGGCCGAGGTCCGCCGTGCTGTGGATCAACGGCTCGGTCGAGCTGTCGCTGTCAAGCAGCTGCGGGCCGATCTTGCCATCGATCCGACGTTCCAAGCGCGGTTTCGCCGCGAGGCGCAGTCTGCCGCCGGGCTGAACCATCCAACGATCGTCGCCGTCTACGACACCGGCGAGGAGGTTGATCCGCTGACCGGCGTGGCGATCCCCTACATCGTGATGGAGTTGGTCGAGGGGCCGACGCTGCGCGACGTGCTCAAGGATGGACGCAAGATCCTCCCCGAGCGCGCGCTGGAGCTGACCCAGGGTGTGTTGGACGCCTTGGGCTACAGCCACAAGGCGGGCATCGTGCACCGCGACATCAAGCCGGCCAATGTGATGCTCACTCCAAACGGCGGAGTGAAGGTCATGGACTTCGGCATCGCCCGGGCGGTGGCAGATACCAGCGCGACCATGACTCAGACGGCTGCCGTGATCGGCACAGCGCAATACCTCTCGCCCGAACAGGCTCGGGGTGAGACCGTCGACTCACGCAGCGACCTGTACTCCACGGGCTGCCTGCTTTATGAGCTGCTGGTTGGCCGACCGCCGTTCGTGGGGGATTCGCCGGTAAGCGTCGCCTACCAGCACGTACGTGAGACCCCGCTGCCGCCCAGTCAGCTAGACCCGGAGATCAGTCCCGAGATCGACGCGGTCGTCCTGAAGGCGCTGGCCAAGGAACGGTCGGAGCGCTATCAGTCGGCCAAGGAGATGAAGGACGACATCAGCCGTCTCCTCGCCGGCCAGCAGACCACAGCCCAGCAGGCGACGGCGGTCGTACCCCTGGCGGCTGGAGCAATGGCGGCCAACGCGTACGACGACGCCACCCATGTCGCTACGCCACCCACCTTCGTACCGCCGTCAGGACCAGAAGGCCCGGAGGAGGAGTACGAGGAAGAGGAACCACGCAAGAGTCGCGTCGGTTTGGCGATCCTTGTCACAGCACTCATCGTGGCGGCCTTGGGCCTGGGCGGCTGGGGCCTCTACCGCATGCTCAATCCGAGCGGTGCGGAAACGGTGGAAGTGCCACTCGTCGTCGGCTTCACCGAGGAGGATGCACGCAATCAGCTCATAAATAATCAGCTGCAGGTCGAGGTCAAGAAAGTGAACGGCGACGAGGAAGGCAAGGGCAGAGTCACGGCCCAAGACCCCGTCGAAAACACCTCCGTCCCTGTGAACAGCACGGTCACAATTACCGTCAACGACGGCCCCAAGACCGCCACGATTCCCAATAATTTGGTGGGCCAGGACGTCAAAGATGTCGTAAACACATTGGAAGATCTGAACTTCAGCAATGTCAAGAAGGTCGCGGCCAAGAGTGAGAACAGTGACGCCAAGCCAGGCGAGGTGACCAGTATCGCGCCGAAGGAAGGCGAGACCGTACCTCTGGACACCAAGATCACAGTGCGGTACGCGACCGGCAAGTCCGAGGTACCGGACTTCGAGGGTGTGAGCCGCGCCGCCGCGATCCGGATCGCCAACGATGCCGGATTTGATGACCCGGTGTTCAGTGATCAAGAGAGTTCGCAACCGGCTGGGACAGTCATTGCGCAGAGTCCGCGCGCTGGCGCGAACGTCGACCGCGACACCACCATTAAGCTCACCTTGGCCACAGCGCCGTCGCCCCCGGAACCGCCGCCAACCACCAAGGAACCGACCGAACCGCCGACGACAGAACCGCCGACAAAGTCGCCAACGCCGACACCAACACCGACGAAGACGAAGAAGACCCCGTCCGATTCGAATACATAATCGAATTCGTGCTAGAGTGAGGGCATGTCGAGTGTTGTTCAGACATCCCTCTTCGACTTAGCGGGCAGCGACCAACTCGCACTGGGTCCGCTTGGCGGCATGATCACCCGCCAGACACTGGGTCGCGGCGCTTGGGTCGATTTGCTGCCCGGTTGGTTGAGCGGCGCCGGCTCCCTCTTCGAGGATCTGTTCGAGCAGGTGCCCTGGCAGGCCGAGCGGCGCCAGATGTACGAGCGCGTTGTCGACGTACCTCGACTGCTCAGTTTCTACGGCGAGGAGGACCCGCTCCCGCACCCTCGACTGGTGATGGCTCGTGAGGCCCTGAATGCGCACTATGCGAGGGAGTTGGGCGAGCTCTTTACGACTGCCGGATTGTGTCTCTATCGCGACGGGCGCGACTCAGTCGCCTGGCACGGTGACACCATCGGCCGCGGCAAGAATGAGGACACCATGGTGGCGATCGTCTCGCTGGGCTCGCCCCGGCAGTTCCTGCTGCGGCCTCGCGGCGGCGGCGCGACCATCCGGCACCAGCTCGGCCACGGCGACCTGATCGTCATGGGCGGCTCATGTCAGCGCACCTGGGAGCATGCGGTCCCCAAGACCACGCGATCAGTGGGTCCACGGATCAGCGTCCAGTTCCGGCCGAGCGGCGTACGGTAGGCAATGCACGCTGCCCTTCCATAGGCGCCGTCCTGAGCTTGTCGAAGGCTTAGGGCGCATTAGTCCAAGAAGTCGAGCAAGGCCTTATTGATCTCATCCCCGTGCGTCCACAGCATGCCGTGCGGGGCTCCCTCGATCTCAATGTAGGTGGCACTGGGCAGCATCTTGGTCAATAAACGGCTGGATATGTCAATCGGCACGTTCAGGTCGCCGGTACCGTGCATGATCAACGTCGGTACGTCGATCTTGTCTATGTCCGCCCGCCAATCGGTGAACCAGGTGGCCACGGCCCAGACTGACGTGTACGCCGACATGTTTGCCGCCAGCTGCCAACTGTTTCGCAATGCCTCCTCGCTGATCCGAGTCCCGAGGTACTCGTCGGTGTTGTAGAAGTTCTGTAAGAAGCCGGTAAAGAAGGCATAGCGGTCAGCCTTGATGGTGTCGAGCATGCCGTCGACCTCGTCTTGTGACATACCACCTGAGGGGTTGTCCTCGGTCTTCAGCATGAAGGGCTGGAGTGCGCCAATGAACACTGCCTTCGACACCCGGTGTGACCCATATCGGCTGAGATAGCTGACTACCTCGCCACTGCCCATGGAGAAACCGACCAGCACGGCATCCTGAAGGTCCAAAGCCGAAACCAGGGCGCTGAGGTCTGCCGCGTAGCTGTCGTAATCGTGCCCGGCCGTCGGTTTGTCGGACTTCCCGAAGCCACGTCGGTCATAGGTGATCACCCGCTTGCCCGCGTCGAGAAGGACTGCGCTCTGCTTCTCCCATGAGGACCCATCAAGGGGATACCCGTGGATCAGGACCACCGGCTGACCGGAGCCATGGTCCTCGTAATAGAGCTCAATATCGGCGCTGTTCTCTTTTCCGACGGGTACGTACGGCATGGTGAGTTCCTCTCTCCTGATGAGCGACAGCTGTGATGATCAGCGTGCTGACATTAGCGGGGCCATGCCGACGGCTCGCGCGGGAGCCTCCGGGTCGCCGCAGATAGCCAGCCAGTTGGCCAGCATCTGATAGCCCCATTCGGTCAGCACAGATTCGGGATGGAATTGCACGGCCTCGATGGGAAGTTCGCTATGGCGGAGCGCCATGATCACTCCACTGCGAGTCGTTGCCGTCACTTCCAGCTCCGCAGGCAGTGTCTCTGGTTCGATGGCTAACGAGTGATAGCGAGTGGCAGTGAACGGCGACGGCAGACCTGCGAGCACGCCGGTCCCGTGATGTTGGATGAGGGACGTCTTGCCGTGGAGCAGCTCCGGGGCACGATCGACTACGCCGCCGTACGCGACGCCGATTGCCTGGAGGCCGAGGCAGACACCGAAGATAGGTAGGCGGCCCGCGTAGCTTCTGACCACGTCGACGCACACCCCTGCCTCCTCCGGCGTACCCGGACCCGGCGAGAGCAAGATGCCGTCGAAGCCGTTCGCAAAGTCACGATCGGCAAACCGCGGATCGTCATTCCGCCAGACGTCGACGTCGGCTCCAATCTGGGCCAGATACTGCACCAGGTTGTAGACGAAGGAGTCGTAGTTGTCGATGACGAGGATCTTCACGGCAGACACGCGATAATTCTCCGCCTACCGGCTACCACTGTCGCTGCGGAGACCGAAACGGTGGTACGGCTCGGCGTAGACGAGATTCAGCGAGCCTTCATGGGCCGGGAAGTCGAGCTTGGACTCGGACCTCTCGCGGAAGACCAGCCCGTACGCCTCCACATACTGCTGATAGATCTCAATCGGCCCGGACGCCGCCAGAGCGTCCTGCAGCCGTGCCGGATCACCAATCGCGCTGATCTCGTACGGCGGGCTGTACGGGATGCCGTGTAATACGACCGTGTTACCCACACACTTCACTGCCGTGGTCGAGATCACCCGCTGGTGCTGAATCGTCATGGCCTCAGCTCCGCCGCTCCAGAGTGCATTGACAACGGCTTGAATGTCTTGCTGGTGGACTACGAGCAGATCAGGTTCAATGCCGTTCGCCGCGACGCTTGACGGCGCATCATCGAGCGTCACCGTCACTCCCGGTCCGGAGACCAGAGCTAGACCGACTCGTTGGGTCGCGCGGCCCAGCTCTGGGCCTAGATCCGACTCTTCGTCGGCCTGGGCAGCCAGCCCGTCGACTTCTTTGCGCAAGCTGGTCGCCTGTCGAGCCAGTTCGGTGTTACGGCGCGATTGAGACTGGATGAGGCTGACGAGATCGGTGTTCCGCGCTGGTCGCAGATCGGTGCCCTGGGCGTGTACAGCGCTGATCATGATCATCAAGCCCGCCACCGCACATATCGCCGCGGTAAGCGTACGAGCAAGTGGGCCCCGATTTTTGTCGCGCCGTCGCTGCGCGGCACGGGCTCGGCGCAGTACGGAGACAACCGCGCGCCAGGCATCGGCGGGCGTGCGTCCGGACAAGTTTGCGGTCCTTTTAGTCGAGCGGAATTCGACGCCCGTGTCGCGACATAAGGTCGCGCCCCGAGTCTTTGACTACGCTACCTACTTTATCCGGGGGTCGCTTCCACGCTCAGAAATGATCAAAAGCGGCTCTGA
>DATCXA010000088.1:0-6862 GCA_036566085.1 Propionibacteriaceae bacterium | reverse complement strand
GCGCCGCGGCCGGCCCTCGTCGAGCTGCTCGAGTGGTGCCGGGCTGAGGGAGTGCCGACGGTCTTCTGGAACAAGGAGGACCCGGTCCACTACGACGAGTTCCTGCCCACGGCGCGGCTGTTCGACCACGTGTGGACCACGGACTCCGAGCGAGTGGCCGACTACCAGCGTGATCTCGGTCACGGTCAGGTCGGAGTGCTGCCCTTCGCGGCGCAGCCGTCGATCCACAACCCGATCCGCCCGTCCTCTGGTCACCAAGCGCGTGACATCGCGTTCGCCGGGATGTACTTCGCGCACAAGTACCCGGAGCGCCGCGCGCAGATGGACCTCCTTCTCGGGGCGGCTGAGCGTGTTTCTTCCCGTATGCCGCTGGGCTTGGAGATCTTCTCCCGTTTCCTCGGGCGCGACGACCGTTACCAGTTCCTGGGATCGCTGGCTGACCGGGTCGTCGGCTCGTTGTCGTACGAGCAGACGCTCTCGGCCTACCGTGGCTACAAGGTCTTCCTCAACGTCAACTCGGTCGTCGACTCGCCAAGCATGTGCGCCCGACGGATCTTCGAGATCACGGCCTGTGGCACGCCGGTCGTATCCACGCCGAGCGCGGCGATCGGTCAGTTCTTCCCGGGCGACGAGGTCATCCAGGTGTCCGAACCGCAGGAGGCCGAGTGGTCCCTGCGGGCCCTCTACAACAGCCCGGAGCTGCGCGACCGGATGGTGCACAGCGCCCAGAGGCGGATCTGGGCCGAGCACACCTACACGCGTCGCGTGGATGACGTCCTCGACGGCGTGGGTCTGGACGAGCACCGAGTGAAGCGTCCGAGCGTGAGTGCTCTCGTCTCGACGAACCGACCCCATCAGCTCGACCACGTCCTCGCGACGATGGCTGCCCAGCAGGACGTGGACCTCGAGGTGGTCGTGCTCACCCATGGGTTCGACGGGGGCGCCACGGTCAAGGAGAAGGCGCAGGCATTGGGGATAGAGAACTTGGTCACCCTCGAGGCGCCTGCGGACGTGCCGCTGGGAGGCTGCCTGAACCGTCTCGTCTTGGCCGCCTCGGGCGACGTCTTGGCAAAGATCGACGACGACGACCTCTACGGTCCGCACTACCTCAGCGACCAGGTCAACGCGCTCGACTACTCCGGCGCCGCAGTGGTGGGCAAGCAGGCGCACCACATGTACCTGAAAGCCGAGGACCTGACCATCGTCCGCTTCCCGGAACGGGAGCACCGCTTCACCGACTTCGTCATGGGGCCCACGATCGTCACCCCACGCGAGGTTCCGCTCGCCCACCCGTTCCCGGAGCTGGGTAGGGGAGAGGACACCGGCTTCTTGCGTGACGTCGTCACCGCGGGAGCTCAGGTCTACTCGGCAGACCGCTTCGGCTTCATCCAGGTTCGAGACACGCAGGCTGGCGCCCACACCTGGGATGCATCGTCAGCCGAGTTACTCGCAAACGGACGAGCTGTCGCCTTCGGAAGCATAAATCAACAGATTCTTTTCTGAACACAGGGGGCTTATCACGTGCAAGAACGCACCATCGCCGTAATCGGGCTCGGCTACATCGGCCTGCCCACCGCTGCCATCCTCGCCTCCAACGGCACCAAGGTCATCGGCGTCGATGTCAGCGACCGTCACGTCGACGCGGTCAACGGTGGCGAGGTGCCCTTCGTCGAGCCGGACCTCGCCACGCACGTCGCGGGCGCGGTGAGCCAAGGCCTTCTCAGCGCACAGAAGGAGACACCAAAGGCAGGCACCTACATCGTCGCGGTCCCCACACCCTTCAAGGAGGGGTATGCCGCGGACCTGAGCTACATCGATGCGGCGACGGACGGGATCATCCCCCAGCTCCGTGGCGGCGAGCTGATCATTCTCGAATCAACCTCTCCGCCCGGAACGACCGAGCACCTTGCGCAGCGCGTGCTCGACGCCCGACCGGATCTTTCCCTCGACGGCTCGCTGGAGCGGCCGGTCGTGCACTTCGCACATTGCCCGGAACGCGTCCTTCCGGGTCGCGTCATGATCGAGCTCGTCACGAACGACCGGATCATCGGTGGCCTTACCCCCGAGGCGGCTGAGCGGGCCCGGGGCGTGTACGAGATCTTCTGCCAGGCCCGGATGCACCTGACCGACGCGACCACGGCGGAGATGGCAAAGCTCACCGAGAACTCGTTCCGGGACGTCAACATCGCCTTCGCCAACGAGCTCTCGGTGATCGCTGATCGCCTCGGGATCGATGCCTTCGAGCTTATCGAGCTGGCCAACAAGCACCCACGAGTCAACATCCTCCAACCTGGTCCCGGCGTCGGCGGCCACTGCATCGCAGTCGACCCATGGTTCATCGTCAGCGCGGTGCCGGAGGACGCACGTCTCATCCGGACCGCCCGCGAGGTCAACGACCACAAGCCTGAGGTCGTCCTGTCCCGCGTTGTCGAGCGCGCCGACCGCTTCAAAGAGCCGGTGATCGCAACTTTGGGGCTAGCGTTCAAGCCCGACATCGACGACTTGCGTGAGTCGCCTGCGCTCGAGATCACCAAGCAGCTGGCGCAGCGCATGCCACACGCCAAGGTCCTCGCCGTCGAGCCCAACGTGGCAGAGCTGCCGAAGTCGCTCGGTGCCTTCGACAACGTCACCTTAGAAGGCACGATCGAGGCGATCGACGCGGCGGACGTTGTCGTCCTTCTGGTCGACCACCGCGAGTTCAAACACGTGGACCGAGCTCTCATCGCCGAGAAAGCGATCATCGATACCCGAGGCGTTTGGCGCGCGGATCTCGCCCGGGGAGCGAAGCGGTGATGTGGGGGAAGGCTACGTCCTGTAGCACCACTCATCGCAGGACACGACGTGCATTCGCCACAATGGCGAGTTGGGATCCGTGTGGGCAGTATGACTGACCGGATAGTGGTTCGGCGCCGCATGCTCACCATGGAGCATGGCAAGAGGTCGCCCGTGAAGCAGATCGAGTTCCCAGGCGGCCTGTGCCAACAGGAACTGCTCGCCCATAGCGCGGTCATGCTCGAGTGCATACGTCTGCGGTCCGCCGGGTGTTCTCGTGATCTCACCAAGGACCACCCCGCGGGTTGTGTGGTAGAGGTCGACGCGGCAAAAGTGAACGCCGACCGCCCGGGAGAGGTGTTGGGCAATCGTCACCATCTCCGGCAGCGTGCTCGGCACGGGGATCGAGGAATCTATGTTCCGTGTGGTTGTGATGGCACCCAAGTCTTCCCCCGTGGCTGCGACATATTTGTAGGCAACCGTTGACTCTTTCGCATGCTCGGTGACCCGCCTGAGCAGCACCTGTAGGACGCGGCCATAGGCAACGTAGATCTTCACGTCATCTGGAATGACGCCGCCACCTTCTTGCGCCAAGAGTTCTTCCGCAAAGTAGGGTCCCCACGCTTTCTTGGCGGTTGCTGCGACTTCAAAAGCGTCGAGTATGTCAGTGGCCGTCATGCTTTTGCTGCCGTCGATCGTGACGTACTGCTCGGGTCCGAGCCTCCGAAGCGGAAGCACTCCCTCGCTCGCAGCGCCACCATCAGACTTGAGCACGAACCTGTCCGGCAAGTCCGAGAGCGTGATGTCGCGGATTCGTGACCACGATCCGAGGACAGCCGGAACCCTAACGCCGTGGCTCGCCGCAAATCGGTAGTTCCGCAGCTTGTACTGAATCTGTCGCAGCGGATGCTGGGACTCCGGGTCGAGCGCCGCCATGGCGTAGCCGTAGTTCTTCAACGCCTGGAGCTCTCGATGGAAGGATGGTCCTACGAGGCGCGCTCGCGTTCGGCGCAGGGTGTCTTGGTGGTACTTCAACTGGTTACGTGTCTCGGCGAATTCTGCCAGTTTGGCGCGAGCGGCCAGGAGCTCTTCCTCGAGGCCGGCGAGCCGAGTTCGGAGGTCGTCAGTCGGTTCATGCACGCCTTCGGATGGACCCATCCAAGAGTGAGCTTGCGCCCCGGACCGCTCCCAGGCTGGTCCGGCTGCGTCAGACGGTGATTTGCTCAAGCCCGTTCCCCACATACTTCATGTCCCCGCTGGCGAAGAGCGCAGCATCGTTCGCCTTCCACGTGTGATGTGCAGAGTCACGTCGATGCACCACGAAGTTGAATCGATCGGCCCCGTAGATCCGCCCGCCACTCTTGAGGACCGTGGCCAGGAACGTCGAGTCCTCCGACACGGGGAGCTCGAGGAACGGGTGCGATCTAAAGACGCTGCGCCGCGCCATCAGCGTCCCGCCTCTGACGAAGTCGGTATCACGATGTTCATGCCCCGCATAGGTGAGGATTGTGGCATCCCGAGAGGCTACGTACACATAGCTTGCAGCCTTGCCGACGACGTCGGCTCCCGAGTACTCCAGGGCCTTGCACAAATCATGGAGATACCAGGGCGCGTAGTGGTCGTCGTCATCCATTTTCGTGAGGATGTCACCGTCGGCTGCAGCTACTAGTTGGTTCAGGCACGTCCCGAGGGAGTCAGACGTAGAAGCCTTGAGAATCTGCAAGTCCGCGATGCCGAGCTCGTTCGCGCGAGCCGTGAGGAACGAAACATCGGGATCGAAGCCGTGAGCCAGCACGAGAAGCTGCGGCGACACTTTCTTTTGCGCGGCCACGGTTTCGAGCACCCCAGGGATCAGGTGTGGACGAATCGTTGGAAGGATGATCGACAGCGACTCTTCACGCGTCGCCGGGGTTGCGACACCGGCTCGATTGAGGACTTCGTGGACCCGGTGGCGGTAGGTGTGCTTCGCCCACACCTCTCGCTGCGCGAGATGGACCCTCCGATCGCGATACTCCGGGCTCCGGAGCAGGCCCCGGATCTCTTCGTGGGCCTCCTGCTCGTCGGACACCTGGGTGATCGAACCGGAGGGGAAGAACGCGTCAATGGCTGGCGTGGGCGGTGATACCACTGCCGCCCCACTGGCGGTGGCTTCGAAGATCCTGCGCGCACACATGCTCGCGGATCCAGGAACCGAGTTGACGTTGAGAATCACCTTGTAGGCGTGGTAAGCCGCCAGCATCTTCGAGTACGGGAGGCTGCCCCGGACAAACGGCTGATACGGCTCAGGAAAGTGGTAGTTCGTGTTGGGCAGGTCCTGGTGCCGTGCAAAAATGTCTAGCTTGAACTTGCTAGCGGCCGGCAACAGGAAGTCCATCTGTTCTCGCCGCTCCGGGTACTTGTGCCTGAAGTACATACCTCCGAAAGCAACTTGGGAATCTCGGCGGACGTGCCCGACCCTCCCGGGATTGTGCATGCGAGGTTGCGCGGCAAAGGGGAGGACGTAAATGCGCTCGTGCCCGAGTCGTTCACGGTACGCAGGGACCATTGCCGCTTCGGTCGTAAAGACGACATCGAAAAGGCCGGCTGTCGCCAGGAAGTCGTCGAAATGGGGTGGGTCCTCCTTGTTCCAGAAGACCGTCGGAACGCCGTGCTGCCGGAACGAGTCGATCATCTCGACCAGTGCTGGCCTCGGGGCGGACTGGCCCACGAGATGGTAGGTCCAGGCTCCGTCGTTTCCTGCCCAAGCACTTTCGACAAAGAGGAGGTCAAGACCAGCCGCGAGTTCCTGACGCCATGTCTCTGGCGTTACGAGCGTCTGGTTCCACTCCGGTTCAAAGGCTTTGGCGGAGAACTCGTCGAGAATGGCGGCGACTCGCAGGTCCGCCAGTCGTGGACGCTCACAGCGAGACAGCACATCAGGCAAATCGGCAGCCGGAGAGGAGATTCGAGCCGCCGCGCCGGATTTGCCTCGATCGATGTGTGCGATCTTGCGGTGCACATCTCGTACTAGCGGCGACAGCTTGCCGACGGAACTGGCTGTGTAGTCGATCCGACGAAGCCGCGTCCGAAACTCGTCCTGGCGTCGAAGGTTCGTGACGGTGATCCATCGTGCAGTGAGGGCTACATGGAGTAGCACCACTGTGAGGGCGCCGACCGACAGGAGCGTTATCGCGCCACCATCGGATGCCTCTAGCTCCAAGGTGGTCCAGGCGGCAGCAACCGCCACGACGACAAGAAGAGCTGACACGATGCCGGATGGCGTCAGCCAAGGACGTATGGCGCGGCGCGCCGCTTCAGTGGAGTTCCTCTGCCATCTCATTGGACTTGGCGATGGCGCGTCAGTCATGGGTCGCTCTCCATGGTCGCTGGTCGGCCGCAGCGACCACCAGATCTCTTAGGCTCTCGTACGTTTCGGAGGAATAGTGGAAGGGAGCCGGCCCCCACTTGTGTGCCTCATCCGTGCGGGCGCGGAGCCCTTCTCCGATGAGCGGTGCCCCCACCTCCTCACGGATCGCTGCATAGTAGGGCTCGAACAGGCGATTCCCGATGTCGCCAGTGATGCCGAAGCTCGCAGGGGCCGCATGGCCTTCGACGTCGAGAGTCGCCCATGGAACGGCGACGACGACGAGTTTGTCGATAAGACACTGCTCTTCGAGCAACCGTTGCCAGGACCCAAGGCTGGACCGGAACTGGTCGAGGTGCGCGGCGGAGCCAAATGGGACGTGTCGATAGCCAGCGAGGCACGTGGAGTTGCCCGCCTTTCGGAGCTCGATCGAGTCCGTTACCACGTGCTTCTCTGAATCGACGTAGAAGCCCAGCCGCTCGTCGACGAGGTCCCAGACGAGCAGGTCGATCATCCCCGACAGGTCACGCAATAGAGAGGGCAGACTCGAAGAGACGTCGGTCTCGACCTGCCGTAGCTGGAATGGCGACAACCCATGTCCTTCTAGCAGCGGCACGGGCGCTGGCGGCGAGAAGGCACTGACGAGGGAAGACCTTGCGACGTAGCGGAGCAAGGAGAAGTCCGCCCGGTCGAGGAACTCGAACGTGTCCCGAGACACGCAGCTGCCATAGATGAAGGTGCGGATCA
>DATCXA010000087.1:0-2510 GCA_036566085.1 Propionibacteriaceae bacterium | reverse complement strand
TGCGCAGCGCGACTACGGGGTCGGGGGTTAGCGCATGGGCGGACGCCCGCAACCCCTCGCGCAGGCGGCGGTCAACCGACATCGTTGGTCACCTCCTCGGAGAGCAACGTGCCGAGTCGCTTGCGGGCGCGATGCAGATGGACCCAGCCGGTCGATACCGAGCAGCCGGTGATCTCGGCGATTTCTTCCATTGGCCGATCCTCGAAGTAGAAGAGCACAACTACAGCTCGCTGCTGGGCAGGGAGGCTCCTGATCGCTGCAATCAGATCCGGGTCGATCGCTGCGGCTGGCGACGGTTCCACCCGATCTTGGAAGATCGTTTTGCGGGCTAAGGCGGTGCGGCGATGCTCGCGCTCGGCATCGCGGGTCGCGAGCCGGATCGCGACCCGCCGCACCCACGCGCCTGGGGCTTCGTAGCGCCGCACTTTGTTCCAATGCCGCAGGAGCTGGACGAACGCGTCTTGGGCGATTTCCTCCGAGCGAGCGTAGTCGTGAAGCACGAGGTAGACCGTCCGGACAACCGCGGGGTACTCATCCGCGAACATCCAGCGGTACTCGTCGACGCTATCCACCTCGTCCCCTCGTTTGTTCGGCGTTCAGTTTTGGTGCTCGGCCTGGCTCCAGCAGGTGGTGTGACAGCTAGACCCGGCTGAACGGCGCGCTTTGCCATGCGATGACGCCCCCCGCGCACCTGGCGTCGTGCTGGCACAGCTGCTGTTGATCAGCGTTCTTGAAACTGATCCGGATGGCGTCTCCCTGCAGCGCCTACTCGAAGACAGTCTCATCGCCCTCCGGTTCGGTAACCACGACATTGTTCTGGTGATGACCTTGTATGTTGCCTCGAACCCGACCCCCTCACGGATCCGGTCATAGTTGAAGGACTGGGTCCACGTCCGGCGCTCAAGCGTGAGGCTAAAGGTCGCGGTCTGGTTAATGCGTTCCCGCGCCACCGATTGCTCGGCTTGCGCCCGGGTGAAGACGGCCTTCACTGCCGTGGCGATCAGCTGTTTGCGGGTCAACACCGGGGTTCGGTATGTGCCCTCCGGGAGAAGCGAATCACTCGGTGCGGCGGCCCCCGTGTTGTTGTAGCGGAGGCTGACGCGGTGCTTTCGGTCGGCTTCGGATCCGAACCGATCCCACAAGCGGTCACGAAGGCGAGAATTAGCGAACACCCAAGCAGCACCTTGGCTCGACGAGTCAACCTTGCCATCAGACCCTCCTTCCCTTTCTAATGCAGAACAGTCATAGCTAGCCGGCCACCTTTACATGCGCCGACCCCATCTGCGCCATCCTTCGGCGTCGCTGCAGCCGGAGCGTGGAGTGGGGTGCACCGCGGTACGAACTGGTAGTTGGCCGGTGCCTTTCTCGCGAGTGCGGTCTCAGTGCTGATCTTCGGAAACGCATCGCTTAGCTCGCCCAGATCCCGCTGCTGACCTTGGTCGTCTATCTGGTTTCCCGATCGAGGTTCCTGGTGGTTGGCCCGGCAGCCGTGGCCGCCCCGCCCTCATGCCCGAGCGGGTCTTCGAGGCGGGCGTTGAGCGGATCCGCCGCTGCTGCGAGCACTCGGGCAAGCCACGATCAGCGTCTCGTTCGATAGCGGCGAGCCGTGCCTTATCTGGTCCGAGCGGTTCGCGCAGCTTGACACCATCAACTGGCAACATGGCGATGCCTTTCAGACGCTTTGTCGAGCCCTTTTTGCCGAGGACCGCGCCCGCACATTCGTCATGGAACTAAAACTCCCTCACCGTGTACGGCACATACAACGGGTATTAATGGCGCTCTTCGGGCGCGTGACACAGGCGGCAAATGCCTAATCTCTTTGGAGTGAGGTACGCCTGAGCGTCCCGCTCACCGGTCGGCTCACGGGACCCTTGCTGGGCATCGAATCCTGAGGGTTGGCCCGGGCATGATTGTCGGCGATGTGTCAATACGAAGGTCGGCAGTGATGGTTGATCCCGAATGTCCCTGGTGGGCCAAGCTCCGCCGTGCCGATCCACTCGGGACAGCCGTTCGCCGAGCGGCTGAGGCGATCAGCGTGCGATCGAGGGAAGACGCCGTTGGCAGATCGCAGGAGGCTGAGAGGGACAACGAGGTCGGCTCGTCCTCAACAGCTGCGGAATGTCTACCAGCACCGACGCTACCTCTGCTGGCGGCCCCGCTTGCCCCCGAAGGCGGCCGCTAGGTTGGCGGCATGGTCGAGCTCACCATGCCGGATCTCGCCGCGGCGATGCGGGCGGCTGTCCGCGGTCTGGTCGACCGCCTGGACACCGAGCAACGCCGTCAACTGGTCTTCCCCTTCGACGGCGACATGCACAAGCGGTGGACCTACCTCCCCGGTCAGCGACCCGGGCTCCGACTCGGCGACCTGAGCGAGGAGCAGCTGGAGCCGGCGCTGGGCCTGCTGCGGCTCATCCACAGCGTGCGCGGCTGGTCCGACACGCAGCTGGTGATCCGGATCGAAGCTGTCCGGCGAGAGCTGTCGCTCCAGCAGGCCGGCCGAGCTGGCGTTG
>DATCXA010000081.1:0-4028 GCA_036566085.1 Propionibacteriaceae bacterium | reverse complement strand
GGGCCCGGACGGCTGGTGGAGACCGCGTGGAGCTCTTTGCCCCGGCAGCCAGTGCCGCGGCCTTGGACCGGCTCCAGCTCGAGATCGATCTCCGTGACGCGATCACCAAGCGGGAAGTGAGCCTCTTCTACCAGCCTCAGGTCGATCTCACGACACGGAGGGTGATCGGCTTCGAAGCACTGGCGCGGTGGGATCACAAGACTCGGGGCGCCATCTCCCCTGCGGTTTTTGTTCCTATCGCTGAGGAGAGCGACTTGATTCTTTCCCTAGGCCAGCACGTGCTTGAAGTTGCCTGCGATCAGCTGCGGCTGTGGGCGGAGTCCGGGCTTCTTCCGGAGGACCAGTCGATCTCGGTGAACCTCTCGACTGTCCAGCTGCGTCCCGAACTCGTGGGTGAAGTCGTCGAGTTGCTTGAACGGACTGGAGTGCGTCCGAGTCAGCTGATGCTTGAGATCACGGAAACCGCAGCCATGAAGGATCCAGAGGCCACGATCGACATCATCCGGCGCCTCAAGGCGATCGGAGTTCGGTTCTCGCTCGACGACTTCGGCACGGGATACTCGTCACTGGCATATCTGAGTCGTATCGACTTCGACACGATCAAGCTGGATCGCACGTTCGTCTCCGGCATCGTCGAAGACGGGGTTGACGCGACCATTGCTCAGAGTGTCATCGCACTGGGTCATTCTCTCGGCGTGCAGGTGATCGCCGAGGGGGTCGAGGATGAGGGCCAGGTCGGGATCCTTCAGTCCTACGGGTGCGACCAGGCGCAGGGCTTCCTCTTCTATCGTCCCCTGCCACAGCAGGACGCGGAGCAGCTGCTCGCGCGCTCGGCTTCCTTGATCTGACGGCCACGTGGGGGACGCGACGAGCAGACCGACAGCTGCCGGGCTCTTCGACACCGCGACGGTCATCGCCTGGTCACTCACGTGTGGGCTCAAGGCATTCAGGTCTCGAGTCCGCAAGTGCTCCACTGATGGCTCAGGCGAACTCGACATCAGTTCGTCGTTGACTGCTGACCACGATGGTCCCGCTCAGGCCGCTGTGTTTGACATGGTTACGCAGTCTCTGCAGGAGAGCCTCGGTCACGCTGCTTCCGCGACCGAGCAGGACGACACCCCGCGCACTCAGCACGTCCTCCAGCAGCACCATGCCGGGTGTGAGCTCGTGGAACTCCACCGTGACTGGCACGGCCTCGCCGAGCGCCCCTTGCCCCTCGACGCTGCGCTCCCACACTGCCAGGATTCGGGGGTCGTAGGATCCCGCGTCCTTTCTCATGCGGTCCAGGGCGGCAAGCACAGGCAGTCGCTGCGAGCGCATGGTGTCGACGTCGACGGCGAAGTGCAGCAGGCGAGCCGCGATAGGCAGGTCGTCGCCGGCAGGCTGTCCAGGCCGGCTCAAATGACCGTCGTAGCGCAGGCGCTGTTGCCCGATGGCGGCCGCGAGCCCTTCGAGACGGGGGATCGTTCTGATCAACTTTTCGCTCACGGCTGGGACGGCGCCGACCATCTCCTGCTCTTCGTCAGTCAGCAGCAGCCCAGCGTCGATCTTGTCCAGCACGGCTGTGGGGACCGTCACGGCGCCCAGCTGGCCAAGTAGGCCACTCACCTCGATCTGCCAGTCGGCCTGCACGCCGAGGAGGTCGCACAGGTCGGTGACGAGCTGAGACACGCGCACGGCACGGCTGAACGCGGTTGGGTTGGCGAGAGACAGCACGTCCACCAGAGACTGGACAGCCGTTCGCAGGGTGCGCTCGAGGACGTCCTTCTCAGCGGTGATCTGCCGGTAGAGGGTGACGCCGTCACGTATGGCGTCGACCAGCGTCTCGGTGGGGCAGGGCTTGGTCAAGAAGCGGTAGATCTGGCCGTCGTTGATGGCAGCGATGGCCGACTGCATGTCGGCCTGCCCGGTAAGAAGCATGCGCACCGTGTCGGGGTGTGTCGATCGCGCTGCGGCTAGGAAGGTCGCGCCGTCCATCCCGGGCATGCGCATGTCGGAAACGATCGCGGCGAAGGGCGCGGTGCTGCGCATGACGTCGAGCGCTTCGACCCCTCCGGTGGCCGTCGTCACCTCGAAGATGCGCCGCAGCTGTCGTCGGAGCGCGTCGAGGATCGCAACCTCGTCGTCCACCAGGAGGATCCTCGGTAGGTTTCGCGGTGGCCGGTTTGGGGGGTAGCCGGTGGTGGCGAGGTTCATGCTGGTTCTCCTGCTGCGACGGGTCGCCCGGCAATGGGTAGCCGGATGGTGAAGGTGGTGCCGACGCCGATCTCGGACTTCAGCGTCAGCTTGCCGCTGTGCTGATCGCAGATGATTGCGCGTGCCAGTGCCAGGCCTTGGCCGGTCCCTCGACCGACCTCCTTGGTGGTGAAGAACGGTTCGAAGATCCGTCGCTGCAGATCCCGAGGGATTCCCGCGCCGGTGTCAGAAATGGTGATCATCACCTCATCGGCCTCGTGGCGGCTGAGCACTGTGATGGTGCCGTGGTCACCCTTCTCTTGAATGGCGTCAGCGGCATTCAAGACCATGTTGAGGAAGACCTGGTTGAGGTCGGCGATGTTGCACACCACGGGAGGGACGTCCCCGAGGTCGAGCACAGGATCAGCGATGTATCGGATCTGGTTGCGGGCGACGGTCATCGTCGCCCGAAGCGCTTCGTTCAGATCGGCCGCGGCCTGCCCGCTGGTCCCGGGGTGGCTGAACGTCTTCATGGCTCGAACTAGGGAAGCGACACGTTCGACGCCCTCCAAGCTCTGCTTGACCGCCGTGGGGACCTCTTCGGCGAGGTAGTCGACGTCGGCCTCGGCCTCGGCCGCTTGGACGAGCTCTTGCCTCTCCCACCAGGAGATCGCGCCTGAGGACGTGTCCAGGATGCGCCGGTAAGTAAGGACGAGCTTGAGCATCGCCTCATAAGACTCAGCCAGAAAGCGAGCGTTGTCGCCGACGAACTGGATCGGCGTGTTGATTTCGTGCGCGAGCCCAGCCGACAGCCTGCCCAGCGCCTCCAGCTTCTGCAGGTGCTGGGCTTCAACTTCGCGGGCTTGGCGTTCCGTGATATCGGCGATGACGCCGACGAGTCCCAAGGCTCGCCCGTCCTCGTCCACCAGCGACCGAGAGGCAACCTCGACGGCAACGTCGTCGCCGGTCAGCCGACACAGACGGCACTCAATCGGGGTCGCGGCGGCGGCGTGCGCGTTGGCCAAGACTGTGGAGACCCGAGCCCGATCGTCCTCGTGGACGAAGTCGCTGAGCCGCTGCCCGACCGATCGGACGACGCTGAAGCCGGTCAGCGAGGCCCAGGTCGGGGTCAATGACACCAGCCGGCCGTCCTCGTCCAGGTGGAACACCACGTTGCCGGCTCCGTCGATCACGGTGTGGTACGACAGCAACGTTCGACGCAGCTCGAGCAGCCGCACGACCTGGCGCGCGATCGCTGCAACGTCGTTGGTCCGCTCCGGCCCCATGTCCCCTGGCGCGGGGTCGGCCACAATGAGGCAGCCCAACACGTACCCGTCGTCCGTCACGAACGGAGTCCAGGCAACTCGGCCAACGTCGGCCAGATGTTGGAATGGACCGCCAGGATGTGCCTTCACGGTGGTGGAGCTCGACTCGAGGATCGAGTCCCGCGGGCATTCCGTCTGGTCCAGCCCAGCCATGGACTTGAACCAAACGCGGTCCCGGTCGAAGAACGCGATCGCTCCGACCGAGCAGTTGCTGACGCGCTGGGCAAGGCAGCGTAGATCGTCGAATGCAGCGTCCGGCTGCGTGTCCAGGATCGCGTACCGAGCCAACGCTCGGAGCCGTGCCTCTTCATTCGGTGATGCGACCGGCATACCTGGATGATCGACGGGGGTAGATGGTTCCATCAGGGTCGGGCCGAGCTCAAACATGCTGGCCCGTCGCCAGGTACTGCACGACGCGAGTGAGCTGGTCCGGGTCGAATGGCTTCGCCAGGAAGTAGTCCACCCCAGCGCTCCACGCCCGCCAGGCCTGGTCATGGCTCGCTGATGCGGTCAGCATCACGACGGGCA
>DATCXA010000079.1:0-3488 GCA_036566085.1 Propionibacteriaceae bacterium | reverse complement strand
TCCGCCCGGCGTAAGCACGGGTAACCGCATTCATCTGGCCGCTCAGGGTGAGGTCGGTCCGGGCGGTGGTCCGGCCGGTGATCTTTACGTCGAACTGCAAGTTGCCCCTCACGAGATA
Organism: Propionibacteriaceae bacterium; assembly: GCA_036566085.1. GTDB lineage: Bacteria > Actinomycetota > Actinomycetes > Propionibacteriales > Propionibacteriaceae > Microlunatus. The sequence continues at coordinate 3,370 of DATCXA010000079.1, read as the reverse complement.
TTCCGCCGCGACGGTGATGATCTTGAAGTCGTCGTCAGGATCCCGATGACCGCGGCAGCGCTTGGTACCGAGGTCACCGTGGCGACCCTCGAGGCTGATCTAGATGACTCTGCTGTCGAGTCCAGGACGGTGCGGATCCCCGTCCCGTCCGGGACGCAGTCCGGCACTCGGATCGCCATGGAGGGCAAGGGGGTTCCGCGATTGCGCGGCAGCGGGCGTGGACAGCTCGGAGTTACCTTGCTCGTCCAGACACCAACTCGCATTGATGACGAGCAGCGAGAGCTGTTGCGACAGTTGGCCGAGCTGCGCGATGAGACCCGGCCCGAGGTCACCGTTCAAAAGCACAGCCGCGGCGTGTTTGGGCGGCTCCGGGACGCGTTTGCCGGCCAGTGAGGCGTCATGAGCCGCAGCGAGCTGAGCGAGCAATCGAACAGAGCCGCCGACAATGACGGAGCCGTTGTTCCTGCTGGACCCTCTCGCCGATCCGCTGCCAATGGTGGGCGCTCAGCTGACGCTCGGAGGCGATGAAGGCCGGCACGCCGTAGTCGTGCGGCGAATCCGACCGGGTGAGATGATCATGATCGGAAATGGTCGAGGCCTAGGTGTACGCGGTGTGGTCGTCGATGTTCGGGGGTCAGATCTGGTCGTTGAGGTGGTGAATCATCTGAAGGCGCCGACCGAATCACGACGCTTCGTTGCGGGCCAAGCGTTGGCCAAGGGCGATAGGTCGGAGCTGGCAGTGGAGATGATGACCGAGATAGGTGTTGACGAGATCGTCCCGTGGCAGGCGTCGCGTTCCGTCGTGCGTTGGTCCTCGGACCGAACTGAGCGCTCCTTGGCTAAGTGGCGATCCACCGCACGCGAGGCGGCCAAGCAGTCACGTCGCCTCAACGTCCCGCAGGTGTCGGATCCGGTGACCACTCGACAGCTGGCTTACCGGGTAGCGCGCGCTGATCTTGCTCTGATGCTGCACGAGGAGGCCAAAGAATCCCTTGCCGAAGTTGATCTTCCGACAGCCGGCACGGTGATGATCATTATCGGTCCGGAGGGTGGTATTTCCGCTGCGGAACAAGACGAGCTGATTGCGGCGGGCGCGCGGTCCATCTCGATCAGCGACGCAGTGCTCCGGACGTCCACGGCAGGCGTTGTCGCCCTTGCCGGACTCAAGCTGCGGCCGGGAGTCCTGAATGCGCCCTGAGCCTGTCGAAGGGCGCAGAGCGGGCTTGGACGAGCTCAGTCCGCATCCGGCCGTGCGCACTGAGCCGCCCACTACGCGCCCCGGGCCCCTCGAAGGGCGCTTCAGTTTCACACCGGTCGCATCGCTACCAGGGGGGCTTGGCCGCTCCGGAGTGATCACCACTCCGCATGGAACCATCAGGACGCCAGCATTTGTTGCCGTCGGCACGAAGGCGACCGTGAAAGCCGTACTTCCCGAGAGCATGGCAGCACTCGGCGCCCAGGCCCTACTTGCAAACGCCTACCACCTCTATCTGCAGCCGGGTCCAGATGTCATCGAGGCCGCAGGCGGTCTCGGTCGCTTCATGAACTGGCCGGGGCCAACGTTTACCGATAGCGGTGGTTTTCAAGTGATGTCACTCGGTGCCGGCTTCAAGAAGATTCTCGCCATGAATACCGAGGGTCTGGAAGACGACGATGTGATCGCCGCGGGGAAGACTCGTCTCGCGCAGGTCGACGAGGACGGGGTGACCTTTACCTCGCATCTGGACGGGTCGCAGCATCGCTTTACGCCGGAACACTCGATGCGGATTCAGCATCAGCTGGGCGCGGACGTCATCTTCGCTTTCGACGAATGCACAACGTTGATGAACACTCGCGATTACCAGGAGCGATCAGTTGCCCGAACCCAGCGGTGGGCGGTGCGCTGTCTCACCGAACACCAGCGTCTGACTGCCGAGCGCACGGCGCGGCCGTACCAGGCCTTGTTCGCCGTGATCCAGGGCGCGCAATATCAGGACCTGCGGCGGCAGGCGGCTCGTGACCTTGTCTCGTTGCAGGTTGCTGGATCAGGCTTTGACGGTTATGGCATCGGGGGAGCGCTCGAGAAGGACAACCTCGGGACGATTGTGCGTTGGATCTGCGAGGAGCTGCCGGACGACAAGGCGAGGCACTTGCTCGGCATTTCAGAGCCGAATGACATTTTCACAGCGATCGAGAACGGTGTCGATACGTTCGACTGCGTCTCACCGTCCCGCGTAGCGCGCAATGCCGCTGTCTACACCACTCACGGCAGGTTCAACGTGAATGCGGCATCGTGCCGCCGCAACTTTTCGCCGATCGACGAGGACTGCGACTGCTACAGCTGCGCCAACTACACCCGTGCATACCTGCATCATCTGTTCAAGGCTCGCGAGATGCTCGCCTCGACGCTGTGCACCATCCACAATGAGCGGTTCGTGGTTCGCCTGGTTGATGACATCCGGGCCAGCATCGAGGCCGGAACCTTCTTCGACTTCAAGATCGACTTCCTGAGCCGCTACTACAGCTCAGCCGAGCTATGACTGCAACGGCTCACCGGTTCGCGCAGCATCCACGACCTGGCGAACGCTCGCCACCACTAGTGCTGGCTGCTCGAAATGAACAGCATGACCGCTCGAGGCGACGACCAGGCGGCTGTTCGACGACAGACCAGCCATGATTTGCTGGGCTTCCTTCCAGAACGGCAAATGATCAATGTTCTGCGACGACGCCAGAACGACGAGCGGAGTGTCGCCAAGCGGCCCCGCTGATGAAAGCGAACTGTTGCTTTCCAGGCGGCCTTGACCCTCGGCTAGAGCCGTCTCGACCTGTTTGGGGCGCGCTTGCAAGATGCCGATAGTGGTTCGGGTCTCCGGTGAAAGGTTTTGGGTCCCCGGCAGCGCCCTCGGCCACGCCGGCGCCCACAGCAGCCGCACCAGCCCGAACCTCGCCGTCCACTTGATCATGTCCTGGAAGTGCCGTTGCTGGGTGTCCTCCGCCGCCAGTTGTACGGGTGTCAAGTGATCGTCAACGAACTCGTGCCGCGCATCGATGAGCACCATCCCCGCAACATCCTTCGGGTGCTGGCTGGCAAAGAGGCGTGCCGTCTTGCCTGAGATTGAGTGGGCGACGAGCACGTACGGACCTTCGACGCCGGCATTGGTCAGTAGCACGTGCAGCTCGCTGGCGAACTGCTGCGGGTTGCGTTGCGAAGGGCCAGGTTCGCTCCAACCCAGGCCGGCGCGGTCGTAGGCGCAGACACGCGTCGACGTGCCGAGTTGAGATTGGACCGCAGCCCAGTCAAGCGAGAACGAGCCCAAGCCGGCATCGAGTACGACAGTCGGGCTGCCCTGCCCAACGCAGTGCAGGTGCAGGCGGTAGCCGCCGACATCCA
>DATCXA010000071.1:0-9872 GCA_036566085.1 Propionibacteriaceae bacterium | reverse complement strand
TGGCAGCCGTGCTGCACGTACGCGGCTCGCCCACCGTTGTCCGGCCGCCCTCAGCAGGACTTCGTCTTGTCGAACAGGTACGCGCCGGGTTGCGGCAGTCAGTTGCCGATCGTCGCCCGGAGGCACGCGCACTAGTGCCTGCCCTCGTGCTTGGTGACACCTCGAGCTTGGATACCGCGCTAAGCGAGAACTTCAAATCGACGGGTTTGACGCATCTGACAGCCGTGTCCGGGGCAAACCTCACGCTGCTGTTGGCGTTCCTGCTCATGCTTGCTCGCTGGATCGGCCTACGAGGATGGAACCTGCGCCTCGTCGGCCTAGCGGGTGTGATCATCTTCATAGCCTTGTGCCGTACCGAGCCAAGCGTGCTGCGGGCAGCAGCAATGGGCTTGGTCGCATTGGCCGCACTGGGATCAGGCAGCCGTGCGGCCGGAGTGCGCAATCTGGCCGTCGCAAGCGCGATCTTGTTGTTGCTGGATCCCTTCCTCAGCAGATCGATTGGTTTCACGCTGTCGGTTCTTGCCTGTGCTGGCATTGTCTGGTGGGCCCGACGCTGGACGATGATCATCAATCGCTGGCTGCCGTTGATCATTACCGAGTCGATCACCGTGCCACTTGCAGCTCAGCTGGCCACGACTCCGGTAATAGCGGCAGTCTCGGGCCGCGTCAGCATGTCCGGCTTGGTTGCGAACGCACTGGCAGGTCCCTTCGTAGGCCCCGCCACGGTTCTTGGATTTGCCGCCGCAGGTGCCTCGCTGGTCAGCGGCGGCCTGGCGTCTGTGCTGGGCTTCGGTGCAGCGTGGTCGGCCCAGATGATCATTTGGGTTGCTCGAGTCGGCTCCCAGCTTCCGGGCTCGGAATGGCACCTTCCAGTGACACCGTTGACCCTGACCTGGCTGAGTATCAGCTCACTGCTGCTCGCCGTCTCCATGGCATACGTCCTGGCGCGACCTTGGCTCTCGCTGCTGCTCGCTGTCATCATGATCATCTGCTTGTGCGGCGCTCCACGACAGCCGGGCTGGCCTCCCCGTGATTGGCTGCTGGTCGCCTGCGATGTAGGTCAGGGCGACGGCCTTGCAATTCGGACGGGCCGCAAGAGTGCCATCGTCGTGGATAGTGGCCCCGCACCTGCAGCAATGCGCAGTTGCCTGGACAGGCTCGGGATTCGCCGAGTGCCATTGCTGATCATTACGCACTTTCACGCTGACCACGTCGAGGGACTGATCGGCGTTATGCAACACCGTCGAATTGCTCAGATATGGGTCAGTCCGCTAGCACCGGCAAGTCCTTTGGCAGCAAGAGTCAGGCAACAGGCGCTACAACGCGGCATTCCGCTGAATGCGCCTTTGTTCGGTACGCGCGCCAGCGTCGGTCAGGCCGAACTGCAGGTACTTGGACCTGTCAACCACGTCGCCGTCGATCAAGATGAATCCTCAAAGCAGAATGACAGCAGCTTGGTGATCATGGTGAAGGCCGCGGGCCTGCGTCTGCTCCTGACCGGCGATGTGGAACCGCCGGGCCAGCAGGCGATCATGAGCGCTGGGGTGGATCTCCAGGCCGACGTCCTCAAGATTCCGCACCATGGTTCCGCGCAGCAGGAGGCGGCATTCATTGCCGCCAGCCACGCCCGAGTGGCAATTGCGAGCGCCGGGCTCGACAACGACTACGGTCATCCGGCACCGCGTACGGTCCAGCTCGTCCGATCACTCGGGATGACCTTGCTCAGAACTGATCAGAACGGCTCCATCGCAGTCGGGCTGCGGCACGACCGACTGGCCGCCGTGACGCAGCGATGATTGCCCTCCACAGGCTGGAATTGTGGCTAGACCCCTGGTGGCTAGGCACCCGTGACTAGGCGACTGCAACCGGAAACCGAAGGGGTCCTCGCAGTGTGGTGCCAGGGCGCATGGTGATCGCCCCGGTGTGCCGAATGTTCGGAAACCGTTCCGCTAACGCTCCAAACGCCTGGGTTAGCTCCATCCGGGCGAGCGGCGAGCCCAAGCAATAGTGAATGCCGCCCGAAAAAGCCAAGTGCTCAACAGGAGCCTCCCGCATGATGTTGAAGTGGGCCGGTTCGGGATAGACCTCTGGATCTCGATTTGCTGCCGCCAGCAAGGTGATCACCCACTGGTTTCTCGCTACCAACACATCGCCGACTTGGACAGGCTCACGGGCTACCCGCGCCGTCTGCTGAACTGGCGGGTCGAATCGGAGCACCTCCTCAGCGACCGCAGCTGCCCGACCGGTGTCTGCCACGAGCAACTCCCACTGTTCGCGATCCGCCAGCAACCAGCGCATGCCGTTACCGATGGCGTTGACCGTCGTCTCGAACCCCGCAATCAAAAGCAGCCGTACAAGTGCCGACAGCTCCGCTGCTGTGATCGCATGGTCTTGCTCGGCAACCAGCGCAGAGACCAGATCATCGCCGGGCGCAGCTGTGCGTTCCTCGAGCAGCTCGGCAAAGGTGGTGCGCAGTTCGGCGTCGGCGGCCGCCAAGGTACGGGCCTGCCCCAGCGACCAGATGCCATCTAGCGCGCGAGCGATGGTCGAGCCCAGCCGCCGAAATCGCTCCGGATCGTTCGGCAGACCAAGTAGATGGGTCACAACGGCAATGGGCAGCGGCGAGGCGAAGGATGACATGAGGTCGAACTCCCGCTCGCGCTCGCATTGGTCAAGCAGCTGCTGGATGGCTTGATCGACCAACCCTGCATAGCCCGCCATGCGGCGCGGCGTGAACGCTGGTGCGGCGAGCCGGCGGATGCGGGTGTGATCTGGTGGATTGAGTTCGAGCAACGACAGGTCGAGTCCAGCCTGATTCGCCAAGTCTTCGCTTCCGTCGTCTGGGCTGACGCCGAACTTCCTGCTCCGCAGTACCTCGTTGCACAACCGATGGCTGGTGGTGCTGTAGTTGCCAAGCCGGGTAGGCAACATCGGTCCGCGCGCGCGCATCTCTTCATAGATCGCGTACGGATCCGTGTCGCCGTTCGGCAGGATCAGACGGCTAAAGAGATCACCTCGGACATGTGCCCAATAGAGCACCCGCGCTTTTTCCCGATACATACCGCCGAGGAACTTGGCCGCCTGGAGCGCCTTCGTCGCCGTACTCATCGCGGGAGCTACTCGATGATCAAGGCCCGGTCACCGGGTTGACATGTACGATCTGTCCCTGGCAGGCGACCACGACTTCGGGGGAAACCTCGCCTTGGGTGATGTGCCCCTCGGACGGATTGTCACCACCCGGCACGTTCGCGAAGCGCAATCCCATTGATGATCCATGGTCGCAGCTGTAACGCCAGAGCTGGGCGCTATCAGTAAGGCCGATGCCCAAAACGTCATTGGCGTTGACATCGAATCGATCGCTGCCGGCCACGACAAGGACATCACCGTACTGGGCCGCGACGATCCGCCCCGAAATCCTTGCTCCGTCAGGCGTGTGCGCGATCACAGGCGACAACGAGACCGGGAGGTTGTGAGACGACAGCTGCTGGTACCCGGAGTACGCAGTCACTGTCTGACATGTGAATCCGCTGATCACCAGGGTCTTTGCCGGTTCTTGTTGCGGGGAAACCGTGCTCGGCTGATCAAGGATCCAGGCGCCGCAGGTGAAACGCACCTCATCAGCCGGACTGGCGTACGTCAACTCGGTCACCCTCTTATTGGCCATAGTCGTTGCAGGCCATCCGACGGCGGCGGTGATGATCAGGATGCCGATCACGATAAGGGCGCGGCCCACGAATGCTCGCTCGCGGCGCGGCGGCCAGGCCTGGTAGGCGACCCAGACAGCGATCCCAACGAGCAGACCGGCGAAATAGAGAAGCGCAGTGCTCGACGTCCACAACGCGGCAAGTCGCAGTGCCACCGTGTTGTCCTGGAGCCTGGCCGCGGCATCGCGGATCTCAGGAGCAAACAACCAACGCCCGACTGCCGTGGGTGCCGGCGTGAGGATGGCGTACGCAATGAGAAGCGGCAAACCGCTGTGCCAGGTCTTCGGCGGCAACGGGCCGAGGTTGTCAAGGAGCCCGTGAAGCGCGGCATAGCCGGCGCTGAAGACCCATGTGATCAACAGCAGCACGCCGATCAGGGACGATGACAGACTGCCGCGAACGGCAAGTCCGATGACGATTGCGAGCGCGGCCACCAGACCCAGGACCGCGGGAGCCAGCATTGCGGTACGGCCAAGCCAGTGACGCGTACGCGACAGCCAGAACAGCGCAAAGGCACACACCAGCAGCACCAAAGCTGGTAGTCCCCACTGACCATTCTGGGCGCCGACCTGGGGTTGGCCGTCACTGGTCAGCGCAACCGAGGCCAAGGGGGCCAGCTGTGTCAGCCACAGTGTGTTGGCAGGAAAGGCGCTCGTCTCTGGAATCCAGTAATGGATGAAGAACACCCACTGGGCTCCCAGGGAAATGACCAAGGGGATAGTGGCAGCTTGCCGAACCTTTCGGGAGTCCTCTGCCCGTTCTGGTGAAGAGTGCACGAGCGACCCCACGTCCGGTCGCGACGCCCGTGGATTGGAGTACGCGATCTTGCTCACGACGTGGTGCCGCTCATGATCATGGGATCACCCGGTGGCGTCCGCCGCCACGAATTCCACCCGCTCATGTGGAACGAGCCGCCGTAAGGCCTCGCGATCCGGTGGGGTGCCAACAGACAGTCCGCGCGCGCGCTCCTCGGCCGATCGCAGTGCTTGATCAACACCGATCCGCAGCATGGAGTCATTATCGAACGATTGCACCGAGATGAGACGACCCGGACTGCCGTCAACCTGCTTGAACCAAGCCCGCACCAGATCTTCATATGAATCTGCCACAGCGGCTACAAAATGCAGGTTGCGATCTTCGTAGTGGTTGCCAAGGGCTTCTCGTACCCGGCTTCCTTCGTAGGCGCCCGGTTCACGATCGACTACCGCGATGACCGTGGCCGCGTTGCCTACCTTGACGCCGGCAATGCCTCGTACCTCCGGCTCTGCATAACGCCGCCAGATTCGCCGCAGACGGGCATCCATGCTCAGTTCCATGACCCGTGGCGCCGAAGCGGTGCGCGGAATCGGCAGCGGCGCCGGCCTGGCGGCCGGGTTCGTCGGTTCCACCTTCGGGGACTTCGTTTGGGGAAGCGGGACGGATATCGGCCCATCCTTGGGCCAGGTGATCTCCCGTACGTCGAAGTCTCGACGTACCAGAGTGCCGCCGGCAAAGGTTCTTGGCAGCCAGCGCTCAGCCAACTCCTGCTGCACGGTTGGGCGACGCAAGTCAGAGAGGCGGTTCATCTTGACGGCTGCATGCATCCCGGTGGCCACATCAGTTTCAACCCGTTGCAGTAAGTACGCCTCGAGTTCAGTTCCAAACTCAGCAGCCAAGCCGGTCACTGAGGCGTACTGGTCACGATCCGACAACTGCACGGTCACGCGGACAGTGCACTTTTCGATGTCATGGCCATCCATCGTGACGAGATGGTCGACGGTCACGTCGAGCTCAACAGGTGCTGTGTTGACGGCGAGGACCTGCACCGGGCGCAGCGACGGAAGCAGGCCCGGCGTCAGGTACTCACCTGGGAACTTAAGCCGTGGAACACTGTCCTGCTCGAAGAGGACGACGACTGTGTTCGGCTGTACCGTGACCATCCGGTCCAGCGGGTGGGGCTCCCCGGTGAGTTTCATACCGAGCACAGGCTCCTCTATGTAAACCCTGTCCTCCACCTCTCCAGAGACAGTCGGCACCTGCCGATCAGGAACTACCCGACCGAACAACGAGGTCCACACCTTGCCGACCACAGACGCCCCTTTCACCACTATCTAAGTGTCTCGCTCATATATATCAACACCAGTCATAGGCAGGCGCGAATCTGATTTGTGTTGCGAAATGGAAGATGGGCACGAGTCTCTTGGAGCTGCTCACGCAGTCGAGTCACGTGTCGGCCAGCACTGGCATGCTGTGGTGCGTGGCGGCATCGAAATCTCCGTTCGGTCGGCTGGTCATCGCTAGCGGGCCAGAGGCGCTGCTCGCGGACCGTGCCATTGACGCTTTGTGTCAGCGAATGCGATCAGAGTCGCCGGAAGTGGAGATCTCAGAGATTGAGGCTGGCCGGCTGGATGCTGGCAGGCTTGCTGAGATTACCGGTCCGTCGCTGTTTTCCAGCCATCGCGCCGCGGTAATCAGCGACCTGGAGAATCTGGCTCCAGACCTCGATGCTGAGTTGCTGAACCTGGCCGCCGCCCAGATATCTGATCTTGCGGTGATAGTCGTGCATCGGGGTGGACCGAAGGGCAAGGGACTGCTTGAGAAGCTGAAATCCGCGGGCGCCGAGGTAATCGAATGTGCCGCCGTCAAAACCTGGGAGCTGCCGCAGTTCGTGTCCTCAGAAGCAAAGCACGCGGGCAGCTCGATTGACGCAGCTGCGGCGTCGGCGCTGGTGGACGCCGTCGGTCACGATTTGCGAACACTGGCCGCAGCTGTCACCCAGCTTGTCTCGGATGGAGAAGGCGGTCCGATCACCGTGGATCAGGTACGCCGTTACTTCGGCGGGCGGGCAGAAGTAACCAGTTTTGCGGTGACCGATGCGGCCCTGGCGGGGCGTACCGGCGTAGCAATGGAGCAACTCCGCTGGGCGTTGGCGACCGGCGTAGCGCCAGTATTGATCACCAGTGCCCTGGCATCGGGCATTCGCGGTCTTGGCAAACTGATTACTGCTGGCAGCGGGCAGCGAGAGGCAGACCTGGCACGCGAGGTCGGGGTACCGCCCTGGAAGCTCAAGTCAATGCGATCGCAAGCGCGCGGCTGGGATCAAGGAAGCCTTGCGAATGCCCTCAAAGCGGTTGCGGCAGCTGATGCCGATGTCAAAGGTGCTGCAGATGACGCCGCGTTTGCGTTGGAGCGTGCGGTGCTCAGCGTTTCGCGGCTGCGGCACTAGTTCTTTTTTGAGCTCCTGATGAGCGCTTCTTCCCAGAACGATCCAGACGCGCCGCCTTGGCCGCGATCGCAGACTTTCGATTGGCAGCCTGGTTCTTGTGGATGATGCCCTTCGATGCCGCCTTGTCCAAGGCGCGGGAGGCGGCGTGCGCCAACTCGGTGGCCTTGGCGTTCTCCCCAGCATCCGCGGCCTCCCGGAACCGACGAATCGAGGTCTTCAGCGCCGACTTCGTCGCCTTGTTACGCTGACGAGCCTTCTCGTTGGTCTTGATTCGTTTGAGCTGGGACTTGATGTTCGCCACGGCAGGCCTCTAGAACTCCTCTGTGATGTATGGGGCACTGCAGTGCAGCGCGACGGACCACGGTACCAGCGGTGCCGTGGACGGGCCAAATTCGAAATAGCAAGTGAGGATGTCTGTTGTGAGTCCCGTGTACGCGCCGCCGCCGGGCCGCACTGACCCATCGATCATCCGCAACTTCTGCATCATTGCGCACATCGATCATGGCAAGTCGACCTTGGCGGATCGGATGCTGCAGCTGACCGGTGTGGTCGACGAGCGATCGATGCGTGCCCAATACCTAGATCGGATGGACATTGAGCGAGAGCGCGGCATCACGATCAAGTCCCAGGCGGTCCGGATGCCATGGCAGCTTCATGATCGTCAGGACAACTCGGGCGCCGCTGAGACCTACGTACTCAACATGATCGATACCCCAGGCCATGTGGACTTCACTTACGAGGTGTCCCGATCGCTGGCCGCCTGCGAAGGCGCCGTACTCCTCGTCGATGCCGCGCAAGGTATTGAAGCCCAAACGCTGGCCAACCTCTACCTCGCCATAGATGCGGACCTGCACGTCATTCCAGTCCTCAACAAGATCGATCTGCCTAGTGCGCAGCCGGACAAGTACGCCGCCGAACTGGCAAAGGTCGTGGGCTGTGATCCCGATGAAGTACTCCGGGTATCGGCGAAGACGGGGGAGGGCATAGCGCACCTGCTGGATGAGATCGTTGCCCAGATATCTGCACCGGTTGGTGATCCGACCGCCCCAGCTAGGGCATTGATCTTCGATTCTGTCTACGACACCTACCGGGGAGTCGTCACCTACGTACGCGTCGTGGACGGCGCGCTGTCGCACCGTGAGCGCGTGCTGATGATGTCGACCAAGGCCGCCCACGAGACGTTGGAAGTCGGGGTCATCTCGCCCGAACCAACCAAGGCGGCGTCCCTCGGAGTGGGAGAGGTCGGCTACTTGATCACCGGCGTAAAGGATGTCCGGCAGTCCCGAGTGGGCGACACTGTCACCTCACTGAACCGGCCGGCCTCTCGTGATCTAGGTGGTTATCGCCCTCCGAAGCCAATGGTGTTCGCGGGCCTTTATCCAATCGACGGTGCCGACTATCCCGAACTACGGGAAGCCCTGGACAAGCTGCAGCTCAACGATGCGGCACTGAGCTACGAGCCGGAGACCTCGAGTGCCCTTGGCTTCGGATTCCGGATTGGGTTCCTCGGGCTGCTGCACATGGAGATCGTGCGGGAGCGTCTTGAGCGGGAATTCGATCTTGATCTGATTTCTACCGCTCCAAACGTGGTCTATCGCGTGATCATGGAAGACGGCACTGAGCTGGAGGTAACCAACCCTTCGGAATATCCGACGGCAGGCAAGCTCACCGAGGTGTACGAACCGGTAGTGAAGGCGACCATCTTGGCTCCCGCAAGCTACATTGGCACCATTCTGGAGCTCTGTCAGAATCGTCGCGGCATCCAGCACGGCATGGACTATCTCTCCGAAGATCGAGTCGAGATCCGCTACACATTGCCGCTGGCCGAAATCGTTTTTGATTTCTTCGATGCCCTGAAATCGCGTACCCGGGGTTACGCAAGCTTGGACTATGAGCCTTCTGGCGAACAACCTGCTGACTTGGTCAAGGTCGACATCTTGTTGCAGGGCGAGCCGGTCGATGCATTTTCGGCGATCGTGCACAAGGACAAGGCCTATGCGTACGGCGTCATGATGACCGCCAAATTGAAAGAACTGATTCCTCGGCAGCAATTCGAGGTTCCGGTGCAGGCGGCGATTGGATCGCGGGTTATCGCCCGCGAGACCATACGGGCAGTCCGCAAGGATGTGCTGGCGAAATGCTACGGCGGGGACATCACCCGAAAGCGCAAGCTGCTCGAAAGGCAGAAAGAGGGCAAGAAGCGCATGAAGATGGTGGGTCGGGTCGAGGTTCCGCCGGAGGCCTTCGTGGCTGCCCTTGCTGGTGGCGCAGAGGTGACGAAGGTTGACAGGAAATAGTCTGGCTATGCTCTGCGAGCGTCGGTAATCGCGCCGCCGTGCTGAGGAGGAGCGAGCAGACACGCAGTATGGTCTGCGAACGACGACGAAGTGGGCAAGATCGAGCGCGATGCGCGAGCAGTGCCCAAGAAGAAGGGGGTTATACGTGTTTACGGTTCAGTTCACCGAGTTCGGCGGGCCCGAAGTCCTCAGCATCGGAGAAGCGCCAGAGCCGCATGCCGGACCTGGGCAGATTCGCATTCAGGTAAAAGCGGCGAGCGTCAATCCTGCGGATTGGAAGTTCGTATCGGGCATGTACGCGCAGGGCAAGCCGCTTGAGGGTACCGGTTATCCCGGTTACGACGCCGCCGGTGTCGTCGATGAGGTCGGAGAAGGAGTGACCGACGTAGCAATCGGCGATGAGGTGTTTGGTCAAGGCAACCACACCCAGGCCGAGTACGCGGTTCTGGATTCGTGGGCTCAAAAGCCGGCATCGGTGGACTGGGCAGTCGGGGCCGCGGCTGGCGTAGTTAGTGAGACGTCTGAGCGGGTGCTGCGGCTACTTGGCGTCACCGAAGGCAGCACCCTCTTCATCGATGGCGGCTCTGGTGGAGTCGGCTCGACTGCGACTCAGATCGCGAAGGCCCGGGGTGCCACAGTGATCGCATCAGCGAGCGAAGCAAACCA
>DATCXA010000070.1:0-2652 GCA_036566085.1 Propionibacteriaceae bacterium | reverse complement strand
CAACGGGGCGGTCAGGCCGATGATCCAGGTGATCGTGAACAGCAACCCCAAACGCGTGACGGCGGCGAGGGTGATGCCGACCCGCCGGGCCTTGTTGCGCTTTTCCTCGGGCACCCGCGCGGCGAGGATCGAGATGAAGATGATGTTGTCGATGCCGAGTACGAGCTCGAGCGCGGTCAGGGTCGCCAGCGCCATCCAGATCTCGGGATTCAGTAGAGCGTCCATGGGCGTTCCGTTTGGTTGTGCGTCACGGGAGGATCGCGAAGTGGCGGAACTGCCATGGCTTCGCGGATTCGATAGTGCTCGCCTGCCGTGTGCAGGCCGCGCGTTCTTGGTGGCACCCAAACGGACGCCACCGGACAAGGCCACGGCGGACATGCATCGGATGGACGCACCTTCGCCGTGGGACGGCGAAGGTCTTGCTCACAGGTCGGATCGACCTGCTGCTGCACCGGAGCCTGGGCTCGTCATGACGGCGACAGCATGTGGGAGCTACTCCCCTTCGAAGTCGAGCCTATCACGGTTGGCGAAGTAAACGCTGCTATCCGTCTTAGAACGCCATGTGCAGACGCGCCGACAGCATCTGCGCATGGTCGCTCTGGCCTATTTCGTAGTTGTAGCCGAACTGCAGCGTCGTCTGTGTTGACAGCGTTGCGTCCAGCCCGATGCCGAGCAGGCCGCTGTAGCGTGAGAGGCCGATGCCGACCAGCGGCCGCCATACACCACATCCTTTCAGCGGTGACGTCAGTCGTTTCGCGGCTTCGGCTTCGGAACACCGCCGGTATTGAAGTTGCCCTTTATATCGATCGCCGGTGGTAGCAAGCGATCTGACCAACGGCGGCTGTTTCGCTCAGGGCGTCGGCATTCTTTACCATTTGGAAAGGGAAAACTGTCGGTTCCCTTTACGTTTCAAGCTAAAAAGAATACTTGTCCGATCTATTGGCAGATAAAAAGTACAATATAAACAAATAGTTATAATATACTTGTGATGTGGCATGGGGCGTGCTTCACGTGTCCTTCACCACCAACGACTGGAGCACCAACATGAAAAAGATGCCCCTTCTCGCTTCGATAGCCCTGCTGACATTGGGCGCGGCAGGTACCGCCAATGCCACCATCCACACCGTGTTCGACAGCTGGGATGTCGGCCTGGCGAACTTCAACCAGGCCGTGAGTGATGCCGGCGCCATGGCGACTCACGACAATTGGGCATCATTCGCGTTTACGCCCGGCAACCTGGCACTGGTGCGCACCGATTACACGGTTACCCAGACCGATGGAAGCGCACTCTCCGACCAGGGCGTCTACGAAGCCTATGGCGCTCCGGGTACCTATACCACCGGCCGCACGCTCGGTATCAACCCCTACGGCGACAGCTCGGACACCGGACATGGTGCGAATGGCGGTCTGGGCTCCAAGGGAAGTGGCCTGACTTTCGTCTTCAACAACGCGATCAATTCGCTTGGTTTTGAAGTGGGTGATTGGGCCACTTGCTGCCAGCGGTCGGATCTTTACCTCTCCTTCGGCAACAATGCGCCGATCAGGGTGGGTTCCTCCACTAACGCCAATGACCAGTTTCTTACCAATGGTGGCGCCGGTGTGTATGTCGCCGCCTTCGATGACAGCGGCATCTTCGACACCGTGCACTTCTGGGGCGACGGCTGGGGCGAATACCTGGTCATGGGTGGCACGATCAGCTACGCCACGCTGCACCGGGGCACCTTGCCGCCGACGGATGTCCCCGAGCCGGCATCGCTTGGCCTCTTTGGCCTTGGCTTGGTTCTCGGTGGCCTGATGCTGCGCAGGCGCAAGGCGGCCTGAGCCTACGCGGGACCCGATAGCGAATGAAGGCAGCAAAGCCACGACCGGGGTCAGGTTGGTCACGTTCACTTAGCCAGAGCGGGAAGCGAATCTGACACAGTTAGTCGAGCAAGAACGGGTTCCAGGTTCATTTGGTCAGGGCTGGAAGTAAATCCACCCGTTGGTTTGACCTCGTTAGTTTGCGGCGCCACTCCCGGGTGCGAACCTATCGAGCAGCCAACCTTCCGCCGAACGGTATTCGTCCGACTCGCGTCGGACGCTCGCAACCGACCCGAAGCGGTCGTCCGGGGTTATCGCCAAAGGATCCGCGCCGGAAACTGTACCCGCGTGTCGAACATTGGGCAGCGTGTGCGCTAGGAGAGCCCGACGCCGGTCAGTTCGCCGAGTTTCGCCATGAGCTCTTCCTGAAAGGTCGGCTCGGTGACTGCGCGGGCAGGCTGCTCCTGGCGCATGTGATGCCAGTATCGGCCGCTCACCATCGCGGCCGCTTCATCGCTGACCGCGAGCCAGGCCTGTGTCCGTCGCCCAGTGTCGAGATCGACGGGAGCGCCTTGACCGCCCATCTTGGTGCGCACCCAACCGGGATCGACGACGTTGGTCAGAACGTCTGGCCAGCGCCGTGCCAGCCCGAAGGCGAGTGCGGCGACGTAGAGCTTGCTCTCCGCGTAAGCCCGCGCCGTGTCCCAGGGTCGCGTGGTCCAGTCGATGTCGCGCAGCGACCCTTCGCCGCCGCGATGCAGGCCGCTGCTGAGGTAGATCAGCCGATCGGGGCGCTCGATCAGGGCCGTCAGCATGTATGGCGCGAGCGTGTTGACGGCGAGCACGGTCGCA
>DATCXA010000255.1:0-3487 GCA_036566085.1 Propionibacteriaceae bacterium | reverse complement strand
TCTCGCGGACGAACGCGATGTAGCTCGGGTTTTCGCGGAGGCCGTCCTTGAGCTCCGCACCAACCTGCTCCGACCATTCCTGGAGCCAGCCCGGCGGATGGTCGATCATCTCCTTGAGCTCCGTGATCTGCTGTGCCTGCTCTTCGGTCAACGCGAGCTCGAAGTCGAACGGGAAGTCGGATGCATGCGTCGACACGTAGGGGAACTGCCAGCCCATCCGCTCCTTGTAGGCAGCCAGGCGGTCGATCGGTGCGCGCGAGAAGCACAGGAGTGTGACGTCGCGCTTGTTCATGTGGATCAACTGGCCATCGAACCCGTCCGCCAGACTTGTGCAACCTGGGCATGCCCCGACCTCGAAATCTGGCCCGTACATGATGTTGTAGGCGAGGAGCTGTGAGCGACCATCGAACAGCTCGGCGAGGGTCTTCTTGCCGTCGCCGGTGTCGAACTCGTACTCCTTCTCGACCGGGACCCACGGGAGCTCGAGCCGCTTCCTCTTGATCTCCTCGTTTCGCTCGGCGTGTTCCGCCTCGAGCTTCGCCAGCTCGTTGCGTGCCGCTTGCCACTCTTCGCGCGTCGCAGTCTTGTGTCCCGCCACTTCGTCTCCCTCCTGTGAGCTCGGCCGCAAGCGTAGACTCGGCATTCCAAGGTCTGCACCGTTACTCCGACAGCAACTACGACTCCAGATTGCCCGCAAACTCATCGCGAAGGCGGCCGACACGCCAGGTTTCGGTGTCACTCTTCGGCGGGACGGCCGTAAGGCCCCAGGCCACGGAACTACTTGTGTAGGTCGATCTCGTCGACCAGGTGCCGGAGGTTCCCGCCATGTCGTGCCGCAGTCTCACTAGGCTGCGGGGACAGGCGCGCGGCGTCGATAGATGCCCACCGCGAGTGTGTAGGAGACGACCAGGATGCCCGCGGTCCATGCGAGGGCGACCCAGATGTCGGGGCCGGGGGTGCCCTCGGTCAGCAGCGAGCGCATGGTTTCGATGATCGGTGTCATCGGCTGGTTCTCGGCAAAGCCTCTTAGCCATGGGCTCATGGAGTCCGTGGGGACGAACGAGGGGCTAATGAAGATCAGAAGCAGCAGGATGTAGCTGAAGGCGCCGGCGCCTTCGGGGGTCTTCGCCAGCAGTCCGAAGAACATCGCCAGCCAGGTGGTCGCCAGGGTGAAGAGGACCAGCAGGCCGCAGAGCGCGAGCCAAGCGGTCGTGCTCGCCGCGGGGCGGAACCCGACGAGGAAGGCCACCACGACCACCAAGAAGCAGGAGAGAAGACTGGACAGGGTCGATGACAGGGCCTGCCCACTCAGGACCGACGAGGGGGCCACCGGCATGGTCCGGAAGCGGCCGATGATGCCTTTCTGAAGGTCCGTGCTGAGACGCAACGCCGCATAGGCGATGCCGCTTATCACCGTCATGATGACTACCCCGGGCACGATGAAGTCGACGTACTCGATCGAGCCGGTCTGCTCCCCGAGTGCGCCACCGAACACGTAGACGAACAACAGCAACAGGGCGATCGGCGTCAAGACCACAGTGATGATCGTGTCGAGGCTGCGCGTCGTGTGACGGAGGCTTCGCTTCGTCATGATCCAGGTGTCAATAAGAGCTCGCATGTCGATCCTCCTTCTCTTCGTCGAGGAACTTGAAGAACACGTCGTCCAGCGTGGGGAGCTGCCGGGAGAACCCGGTTGGCTCGATCCCACTGTCTTTGAGTTGGATGAACATGTCCGCCATCTCGGCCACCGAGCCCGTGGTGGTGACCACCAGTTTCGAGTCCACCCGGCCGACCTCGTGCTGCTGGCCGAGCGCTCTCTGCGCCGCGGACAGTTGCGCTTCCTCGCCGAACTCCAGCTCGACGAGCCCGGTTGGCACCATGGCCTTCAGCTCGTCGGGTGTGCCGCTGGCCACGATCCCGCCGCCGTGCAGGATGGCGATCTCGTCAGCGAGACGGTCGGCCTCCTCCAGGTACTGGGTGGTCAGGAAGACCGTGGTCCCGTTCTCGACCAGTTGCCGAATGGTCAGCCACATGTCGGTTCGGCCCATCGGGTCGAGCCCGGTGGTCGGCTCGTCGAAGAAGATGATGGGTGAGTCGCCCACCTGGCTCATGGCGATATCGAGCCGGCGCCGCATCCCGCCCGAGAAGGTCAGCAGGCGGCGGTCGGCAGCGTCGATCAGTTCGAACTTGTCCAGCAGGTCCGCCGCGGTCTGTCCGGGATCGGCGATGTGGCGCAACTCGCCCATCAGCATCAGGTTCTCCCGGGCGGTGAGCACTTGGTCCACCGCGGCGAACTGTCCGGTCACGCTGATCTGCTGGCGGACCTCGGAAGGATGCTCCGCCACGTCGAACCCGGCGACGCTCGCCGTGCCGCCGTCGGCCTTGATCAACGTGGTCAGGATGTTGATCGTGGTCGTTTTGCCCGAGCCGTTGGCTCCGAGCAGAGCGAAGACCGTGCCCCGACTGACGGTGAACGAGACGTCGTGGAGCACCGGTACTGACTTGTACCCCTTCACGAGGTTCTTGACCTCGATGGCGCTGCTTCCTCCGTCCCTGTTGCTCATCTCGTCCTCCTGAACTGTGTGGCCCACGAGAGACCCGTGACCCCGATGAAGGCCCCCACCCCGTCGGGGTCGGTGCCCACGTCGTGACCTGCGACCTGCATGGAGACGGAGTCGGTCAGATCAGGGTGGAGAGGATGCGAACGATCTTGGTCTTGCCCGCCCGTTCGGACCCAGCAGCGCGAGGATCTGCCCTCATCGCGGTCAGGCCCGACCTTGTCTGCACCAGATGGGTGCCGAATGACTTGCATACGTCCCTGGCCACGATGCCCGGCGTCTTGGTCCGGCCTGTCATCGCGTCCTTCCCTCTCGATCAGGACCCGTCGCCTCGGGGAGCTGGCCGGCGGCTTGCAAGGCCTCTCGCCGCTCCTTCCAGTCCTGCTCCAGCACGGGAAGCCGCTCAACCAGGAAATCTGCGAACGCGGCCCACTCCAGCAAGATCGCTCGCCGTTCGGGCGGGGCGTCGGCCAGCATGCGAAGACCTTCTCGGGCCAGCTCGCCCTGCTCGCGGTACTCGGTGGGATCGAACCCCGTTGTTTGGGTGTACGACCTGTCGATGCGCACCCGGTCCATTCGCTCGCCTGCGGCCCGGGATCGCTGGATCATCCGGAGGTTCTCCAGCGTGTTGACTGCGCCGGCGATGGCACTTCGGCTCGCCAGCAGGGCGTCGGCCAGCTCGGTGATGCTCTGTTCGTGCGGGTCGCAGACCGCCAGGTATCCCAGTAGGCGGCCCACCATCGGGGCCATCCCGTAGCGGCGGGCGAATAACCGGCCTGCGTGGTCGGCGAACGTGATCTCCTCGTCGCTTGGCACGCTGCGCACTCTACACAAACTCCTGAGATAACACAACTCCGTGGCATCTCAGTGTTTTGTCACTCGCCCATCAGTCATCCCTCTGAGACTCGCCACGCTCGGGACGCGTTCAG
>DATCXA010000014.1:0-18690 GCA_036566085.1 Propionibacteriaceae bacterium | reverse complement strand
GCTGCCGTTGACGTCGGTAGCTCGCCAATGACTTCTCCAGTCACTGGCGAGATCAGCTCCATGCCGGGCCCCGTCGCAGTAAGCAGCCCTCGCAGCCGCATCAGATCGGAGGAGGAAACGACTGCTGCCTCGGTCATGGGGCCCACAGTAGTGGCGGCATTGGTGGCAGGTGTCGGCAGAGAACACACATAACACTGTTCGCGAGCGTTGGCAGCGCGCGAACGGGTTGGGCGAGCGAACACCAAAACACCGCACTGGTGGCAGCATTCGCCTTATGGACACTGACGTCATCGTGGTCGGCGCAGGGCTGTCGGGTCTTGTCGCCGCATACGAGCTGACGTCAGCTGATCGGTCCGTGATTCTGTTGGACGCCGAGCCCATCGGTTCCATCGGGGGCCAGGCGCACTGGTCGCTCGGTGGCCTTTTCATGGTGAACTCGCCGGAGCAGCGTCGGCTGCGGATCCATGACTCCGAAGAGCTGGCGCTAGCCGACTGGCTTGGCAGCGCCGCCTTCGATCGGCTGGAGGACTACTGGCCTCGCCGCTGGGCTGAGGCGTACGTGCACTTCGCGGCCGGTGAACAGCGCCGCTGGCTTCATGACCTCGGAGTGCGGTGGTTTCCGCTTGTGCAGTGGGCTGAGCGGGGCGGATACGCGGTCCCCGGCCACGGAAATTCGGTTCCGCGCTTCCACATCCTGTGGGGCACTGGTCCTGCGTTGGTTGAGCCATTCGCCGATGCGGTGATGCACTCGCAGCGGGTACGGATCCGGTCACGACATCAGGTCACTTTTCTGGAGGCGGACGATTCTGGCGTACGCGTGTCCGGGCAGATTCTGGAGCCGACCGATGTGCCTCGCGGCGTTCGAACCTCGCGAACCGCAGTCGGCGAGTTCAATTTCTCAGCACAGGCTGTTGTGGTGGCTAGCGGGGGAATCGGCGGAAACTTCGACCTCATTAGGCAGAACTGGCCCGCCGACTGGGGCCCACCGCCGCAACGCATGATCGCCGGCGTGCCCGACTATGTTGACGGATCCATGCTCAAGATCACCGAGGCCGCGGGTGGTCGAGTGATCAACCCCGATCGGATGTGGCACTATCCGGAGGGAATCGTGAACCACTCCCCGATCTGGAGCCATCACGGAATCCGGATCCTGGCCGGGCCCTCGTCGATGTGGCTGGATGCCCGCGGGCAACGTTTTCCAGTTCCGCTGTTTCCGGGCTTTGATGCCCTTGGTGCGCTGCGCCATGTGATCAAGAGCGGGTACGAGTACTCGTGGTTCGTGCTCGACCAGGCCACCGTGTCGGCGGAGATCGCGCTCTCGGGATCGGAGCAGAACGGCGATCTGACTGATAGGAACCTGCGGCGGCTGGCGGGGCGCGTACGGTCCGGACCGACACCTGAGGTGCGGGCCTTCCAAGAGGTCGGCGTGGACTTCGTGTCGGCTGAATCGGTCTTAGAACTGGCCGCACAAATGAATCAGCTCGTCGGTAAGCATCTCATTGACGGAGAGGCGCTGCGGGAGACGATCGAGGCGCGCGATCTTCAGGTACGCAGCGGGCTCGGCAAGGATCCTCAGGTGGTCGCCACGGCCGCCGCGCGCCGGTTCCTCGGTGATCGATTGCTGCGAGTGGTGGCACCGCACGAGCTGCTCGATCGGAAAGCGCCCGGGGAGGGCCGAGCGGGATCGGGCGGCCCGCTGATTGCGATCCGGTTGCACGTGCTGACCCGGAAGACTCTTGGCGGTTTGGAAACAGACCTTGACGGACGAGTGCTGCGGCCCGACGGCTCCCCGCTGCCCGGCGTGTACGCAGTGGGTGAGGCGGCCGGGTTCGGGGGCGGAGGCGCCCACGGCTACCGGGCTTTAGAAGGCACTTTCTTGGGTGGTTGCTTGTTCACTGGCCGTACTGCTGGCCATGCCTTGGCCGCGGCTCTTTGATGGTCCTTTTGGCAGCCACTGGGCCGCCGGATGTCTCCGCAAGCTTTGTGGATAACGTGCGCCTCAGGAGTGGATTGACCGTTCGTTTCCGTCATTTTGGTGGGAAACGTACGCCTCCGCATCACGACGATCCAGTGCGGCCTCGTGGTGGCGCACTACTTCGGCGATTACGAAGTTCAAGAACTTCTCGGCGAACTCTGGATCAAGCTTGGCATCCTCGGCCAGCGCGCGCAGTCGCGCAATCTGCTGGGCCTCCCTTACGGGGTCCGCGGGCGGGAGACCGTGCGCGGCTTTCAGCTCACCGACCTGCTTGGTGACCTTGAAGCGTTCGGCAAGCAGATGCACCAGTGCGGCATCCATGTTGTCGATGCTCATCCGCAGCCGGAGCAACTCATCGGCCACCGGGTCACCCATGGCGCTCAGCCTAGCCAGTCCAGCCTCCGTCGCGAGCCGCACGTGTGAGCTTGGACACAAGGACGCGGTTCAGCGCAAGCAACTTCATCGACAGCCAAATCCTGCAACTGGTTAATACCAGTTGGAGCGATCTAGGTAGGGCAGTTGATCGTGCGCCGCTCTTTTGCGTGCAAAGGCTGGGCTTGTAAGGACGAAGGTGCCACTGGGAGCGCCTAATACCAGTAATGATCATGGAGGTTTCAGCAGCACGTCGACGCCGGCGCCTCTGGAAAGCTCTACACCGGCCCGCGTTTCGTCGAGTTGACTCGCCCTCAGCAACCTCTGCGCTGAAACTATTGAAAGCGCATCATCCGCTGTTTTGCATAGATCGTCTTCCAGCCCCGCTCATGCAACATGAGCGATGTCCACCCATCCTCAGATGAGCCTCAAGATCAACTGAGGGGACATGAACACGGCCTTGCCGCAAAGATTTCGTGGTTAGTTGATCTCCACCAAGGTGCCCGAGCCGTCGACATAGGACAGGAACCCAAGGTACGGCGCCGCTGGATCTAATCCGGACCAGCTGGCCGTGATCGTGAACGGGTCCCCGCTGGTAGCAGTCGGGTTCGCCGGATCCACGGTCAGGTTGCCGGCGTTCGGCCCGACGACAAATCCGCGATAGCTAAAGCTTGTGGCCGCAGCACCTGGCGGATCGGCAAAGGGCAGGACGACCGCGACATAGTTACCAGGCACTGGATCGAAGAGATCTACTTTTTCGGTGCCCGACTCTGATGCCGAGAAGCCTGCCAGTTGATACTCACCATCGACGACGCGGTAGACCTCAAGATCAATATCGGCCCGCCTGTCCTCGGCGGCGATCACAAACCTAGCTACCTTCGTTCCGGCCGGAATCACCTGCTTGAACTCTCGTGATGCACCTGCCGCAGCGACGTCGCCCTGTTGAGCGGGCGCATCAGCAAGACCATGAACTGTGATAGGGAAACTGCCGTCGAAGCCGGGCTTGATCTGGAAGCTCAGCGACCCGCTGGCTCCGGTGCCGGTCACAACATTCGGCGCCGCGGCGGCCTGTGGCACCACTGTGATGGGTAGCCGAGCAACCGTACCGGCTCCCTCGAGCTTCAGCGAACCGAAGACCGCCTCAGAGTAAGGTGCGGTCTTACGTCTGAAGGTGATCTTGATGGCCTCGGTCTGACCCGCACTGCTGAAGTTCACAACGGAGGGACTCACCGTCGCCGTTACACCCGGCACGGAGATGGTGGCCTGGTAGGAGCCCGGTTTCACCGCGGTGACCCTTCTGGTCACCGTCTGGGAACCGACAAGCTTCCCGATCGCGATCGACGGCGAGTTGTAGTCGCTCGGATCGATTGGGCTGACCCCGCTATCGGTGTCGAAGCCGGCGCCCTCGAGGAAGCCGAGCCAGTCCCGCTCACCGGCGTTGAAGATCACTCCAGGGTTGAACATCCGGTCCGGGCGCGCATTACCTGCTCCCTGGGCAAAGTAGTCCCGGCTCAGCTTGCCATTGGCCTTCTTCACCCTGGAAGCAGTCGTCATGATCGCCGACTTCACCGCCATTGGTGACCACGTTGGATGGACACCGAAAAAGAGGGCTGCAATGCCAGCGACATGGGGTGCGGCCATAGAGGTGCCGGAGTAGAAGTCGAATTTGCGGTTCTGGTTCGACGGTGGCGCGACTGCGGCAAGGATCGAAACACCCGGTGCGGCAATGTCCGGCTTCAGCAGGTCACCGCCAGTACCGATTGAGGGACCGCGGGAAGAGAAACTCGCCACTTGCGGATATCTGATCGGCTTCGACGACAGATTCCCCGGTTTGAGCGTGGCCGTTGCCCCCGCCTTTTTGGCGTAGGCCTTGACGGCTGGGCCGAACGGCACGTTCAGATGCACTGTCGGTACGGCATGGGTGTCACCGTCAGTTGAGTTGTCGGTCAAATTCACCAACACCATGCCCTTGCCGTGTACCCGCTTTACTTCTGCGGACTTCTCGACCCGAGTCACGACCCCTCGGTCACAGACCACGATCTTCCCAGCGGCCTTGGTGCTGCTGAGAGTGTTCGGTGCGCAAAGCGCGGCGTCTCCGCCCGAGGCCGAGGCACGCTTCACCGATCGGGCGGTAACGAGCTTGGCTGGCCCAACCTTGCCAAAAACGGTTGTACTAATTCCGGCGTACTTCTTGCCATTGCCGAGAACGACGGTGCCGGCGTACGGCGCGACAGTGCTTGCTGCGACCGTCGTCAGCCACGGCGTCACATGGTTCAAGGTTGATGACCGAGGTCCCTCGTTGCCTGCCGACGCTGAGACGAAGATGCCGGCTGAGGCCGCTGAGAGGAAGGCCAGGTCGACGGGATCATCCACGGCATCGGAGCTGCTGATGGAGTAATTGATGACATCGACGCCATCAGAGATGGCGGCGTCAATCGCTGCCAGCGCGTCGCCGTTATAGATGGCCGGCTCGGGATCAGTTGCGCTGCTAAACCCCACCTTGTAGATCGCGAGCTTGGCAGCCGGTGCAACTCCTGAGATCTTTCCGAACGAGTGGCCCCCAATGGAGGCGGAAACGCCTGCGTTGCCCGCAGCAGTGGATGCCACATGCGTGCCATGGCCATCGCTGTCCCGGGGTGAGCGGAAGTCTGTGCGTTGTGAGGGCGCAGTCTGCGACTCGTACATCGTTGAGAAATAGCGAGCACCGATCACTTTGGTGTTGCACTCGTCACCGGTGAATGAGTCGCCGGCCTGACAGGTGCCGGTGAACTTGCCGCCATCGGCCTTCTGCATCACGATCTTCTTGCCCGAGCGATAGGGCCGGAAAGGGTCGGATGGCCCGGGCGCGGTTGTGTTGAGGGTTTCGCCAGCGAAGGATTTACTCTCCGGCCAGTAGCCGGTGTCCAAGACGCCAACGACGACCCCGCGGCCAGCGCGCTCTTTACCACCGAGTGCGGACCACACGCCGTCGGAACCGGACAGCTTCAAGAAGTCGATCGGGTTCTTGTTGTTGACGAGCTTGCGTGGTCGATCCTTGGTTACCGACAGAACGCCCGGCGCACGTTGCAGCGTCCGCGCCTGGTCAGGCGTAAGAGTGGTCGTAAAGCCGTTCAGACTGACCGCGTAATGCTTCAGCGGCTTCGCACCAACCCTCGCGGCTGCATTGGTCTGCTGCTTCTTCAGGTATGCCCGGTAGCGCTTCGCGTCGCCGGAGGTCACGTCCACCGGCTCGCCCTTGCTCGGTCGGGTGGCCCGTAAACCTTTCACATCGCCGTTGTAGGTGGCAATCGGCTTTCCAGTCAGTGTGACGATGTAGCGACTCGGGATCGGAGCCGAAAGAGGTGGCTTGGCCGGGGCCTGCGGTTCAGCGTTCGCCAGCGGCGACTGAGTGAATGTCAGCAGTCCTGCAACCGCGAGGCTCGTGGCGATGGCCGCAGAATGGGCGCGACGGGCACAGGACAGCACGAAGTTCCCCCACTGATTTCATTCCCCAGATGGATTGCTCGTCCCCGTCGCGGTGATTCTTGCGACAGCGAGCGCGGCGAGTCGAGCAAAAGTAGGCTCGACGCTAGCAGCAGGCGAGGAGGCATGCCGGAGATCGGAAACATTTGCGAACCATGAAAAGCCGACTGGCCACAGCCCAACGATTAATGGCGCTCAGCTTTCCGATCTTGATCCTTGTCGCCGGCTGTGCAAACCAGATCAACGAAACCTCCGGCCCGACATCAGGGACTACCACGATGCCCGAAGCACCGCCTCCCTCGACGCCTGGCGAGGCCACCAGTGCAACGCCAGTCGGGCCAGAGGACACCGATCTGACGATCGTGGTCCGCGATGGCTCGGGCAAGACGTCAACCTGGCGGCTGACTTGCGATCCGCCGGGCGGTACGCATCCGGATCCGCAGGCTGCCTGCCGGGTACTCGAGGCAAATGGTGCTGCGGCGCTACCGCCGGTGCCGAAGGACAAGGCCTGTACCCAGATCTATGGAGGGCCAGAGACCGCCACTATCACCGGGACCTGGCAGGGCAAGCGGGTGATGAGCAGGTTCGCGCGTAATGACGGTTGTCAGATCAGCCGGTGGAAGCTTATGGAGGGGTTACTGCCACGTGGCGGCAGCTAAGGCCCACTCATTCAGCGACTTGTCAGATTCTCAGAGGGCTATAGCACTTTGAGAGGCTGACAAGTCGGCGTAGAGGCAGTCAGCCGACGACGATCTCGACCCGCTGGAATTCTTTGAGCTCGGTATAGCCGGTCGTCGCCATTGCCTTGCGTAGGGCACCGACCAAATTCATCGTGCCGTCGGGGACTGTCGACGGACCAACCAGGATGTGCTCCAAGGTGCCAATCGTTGAGAACTTGGCCCGCTCGCCGCGCGGCAGTCTGTCGTGCCAGGCCTCTGGTCCCCAGTGGTAACCGCGTCCCGGCGCTTCTTCGGCCCTTGCCAAGGGCGAGCCGACCATGACGGCATCTGCGCCGCAGGCAATGGCCTTGGCGATGTCGCCAGAGCGTACGACCGAACCATCGGCGATCACGTGCACGTAGCGGCCACCGGACTCGTCAAGATAGTCGCGCCGTGCCGCGGCCACATCGGAGACAGCCGACGCCATCGGGACCGCGACCCCGAGCACCGAGCGACTGGTGTATGCCGTTCCGCCACCGAATCCAACCAGGACACCGGCGGCGCCGGTACGCATGAGGTGCAACGCAGCTTGATAGGTTGCGCAGCCGCCTACGATCACCGGCACATCTAGCTCATAGATGAACTTCTTGAGGTTTAGCGGCTCAAGATCAGAAGAGACATGCTCGGCGGAGACAGTGGTGCCACGGATGACAAAGAAGTCGACACCGGAATCCACCACGGCTTGGGCGTACGCCCGGGTATTCTGCGGCGAAAGCGAGCCTGCGGTTGGCACTCCCGCCTCCCGAATCTGAGCGACACGCTTGCCGATGAGCTCGGACTTGATCGGCTCGGCGTAGATCGTCTGCATCCGCCGGGTCGCCTCGATCGGATCCTTCGCCGCGATGATCTCTTCGAGCAGCGGCTGCGGATCGTCGTAGCGGGTCCAGATGCCCTCGAGGTTGAGCACACCCAGCCCACCCAGCTGTCCAATTCGGATGGCCGTGGCTGGTGAGACCACCGAATCCATCGGCGCGGCAAGCAGCGGGAAGTCGAAGCTGTACGCGTCGATTCGCCACTGCAGCGAGACCTCCTCCTCGCCGCGGGTACGCCGTGACGGCACGATGGTGATGTCGTCGAACGCGAACGCCTGCTGGGCGCGCTTACTGCGACCCACGTCAAACATGGGCTACCTCCTCTGGAGTTCTGCCCAAGATCACCCGGAATAGTTGGGCGCTTCGACGGTCATCTGGATGTCATGAGGATGAGACTCACGCAGACCCGCGGAGGTAATCCGGACAAACGAACCGCGCTCCTGCAGCTCTGGAATTGTCGATGCTCCGGTATAGAACATGGCCTGTCGTAGACCGCCGATCAGCTGATACGCCACGGCAGCAAGGGGGCCCCGATAGGGAACATGACCCTCGATCCCCTCAGCGATCAGCATCGAGTCGGAGCTGACATCGCCTTGGAAGTAACGGTCCTTGGAGTAGGAGGCGCTGCGGCCGCGCGTGGCCATCGCACCGAGCGAGCCCATGCCGCGATAGGTCTTGTACTGCTTGCCATTGATGAAGATCAGCTCACCGGGGCTCTCCTCGCAGCCGGCCAGCAGGGAGCCGAGCATCACACTGTCCGCGCCAGCCACGAGCGCCTTGGCGATATCCCCGGAGTACTGTAGGCCGCCGTCGCCAATGAGCGGCACGCCCGCAGGACGACAGGCCAACGCCGCATTATGAATTGCGGTCACCTGCGGAACCCCGACGCCGGCCACCACCCGGGTAGTGCAAATCGAGCCCGGGCCGACGCCGACCTTGACGCCGTCGGCGCCGGCATCGACCAGGGCCTTTGCCCCGGCGTAGGTGGCCACATTGCCGCCGACGATGTCGACCTTGGCCGCAGCGGAGTCGGACTTCAGCCGCCGCACCATCTCCAGCACGCCCTGGGAGTGGCCATGCGCGGTGTCGACTACCAGCAGGTCGACGCCCTCCTCGATGAGCGCCATTGCCCGCTTCCAGGCGTCACCGAAGTACCCAACAGCTGCTCCGACGCGTAACCGGCCTTGATCATCTTTCGAGGCGTCTGGGTAAAGCCCAGATTTGACGAAGTCCTTCAGCGTGATCAAGCCCTTCAACCGACCTTGATCATCGACCAACGGCAGCTTTTCGATCTTGTTCTGAGCCAGCAGCTGCATCGCATCGTCACGGCTGATTCCTACTGGGCCGGTGATCAATGGCATTGGGGTCATGACCTCACCCACCGGGCGCGATGGGTCGCTCTCGAAACGCATGTCCCGGTTCGTGATAATTCCGAGCAGCCTGAGTTCACGATCAACGACTGGGACCCCGGAGATATGGAAGCGGCCACACATCGCGTCGGCTTCCCCGATGCTGGCACTCGGGGAGATGGTGATCGGCTCCTCAATCATGCCCGCCTCAGAGCGTTTCACGACATCGACCTGGTGGGCCTGATCCTCGATGGAGAGGTTGCGGTGGATGATGCCGAGGCCTCCCTGCCGGGCAATCGCGACCGCCATCCGGGCCTCGGTAACGGTATCCATCGGTGAGGAGATCAGCGGCACCTTGACCGTAATGCGCTTGGAAACCCGGGACGCGGTGTCCACCTCGGACGGGATGATGTCGCTCTCAGCGGGCTGAAGCAACACGTCGTCAAAGGTCAGCCCGAGAGTCTCGAAGGCATGCGGCACACCAACAGGGCTGAGATCATCGGAGGACGGCAACACGGCAAGCCTTTCACCTGACGAGTAGAGGCTCATGGTAGTCGAGTCCGCCTGTCCCAATCGCTTATCGACGTGCCATGACCGATTCTGAGACGTCAAGAGCCAGGCTCGGGCGGACGCCCAGTCTTACGCAGCGTTTCGATGCGCAACCAATCCCAGCATCCCAAAGCCAGCTCAGGCGGGTCGCTGCTTGAGGTCGCCTGTCGCTGGTCCCTCCAGTACGGTCCCGTCGGCGGCGAACCGGGAGCCGTGCAACGGGCAATCCCAAGACTTCTCGAGATCGTTGAAGCGGACAACGCCGCCGAGGTGGGTACACACCGCAGACAGTGCGCAGGTTTCACCGTTGACCGTCGAGATGGCGACCGGCTCACCTCGCTGTGCACCCACAACACCGGTGCCCTCCGCCGGCGTCCTGTCCTGCTCCTTCAGAGGGTGGAGTTCTGCCCCTAACCATCCTTTGGTGGCTGCGAGTCCCATCTCGGCATTGGCTCGGAGGTATCGCACCGCACTTGCCGGCTTACTCACCCGAGTCCCCAGAATCTGAGCCCACTGCGGTACTTGATCAAGGATTTCACCACTGAGGCGCAAGCCGGCCGCGACCGCGTTGGTCATGCCCCACTTGCTGTAACCGGTCGCGAGATAAACATGCCCCCCGCCACGCGGCAGCTTGCCAACGAACGGCATGCCACCGTGCGCCTCGTAATCCTGCGCCGACCAGACATGGGTTCGTTCGACCCCGGTAAACCACTTGTCTGTCCAAGCGGTCAAATCGGCCACCAGCTCCGATGGACTCTCCCGTTGCCGGCCGACTGCGTGACCGTTGCCACCAACGAGGAGTAGCTCTTCGCCATCATGCATTGCGGTACGCAAGGACCTGCTTGGCGAATCAGCCGAAATGTACATGCCACGCGGAATCTGCCCAGCAACCCGAAAAGCCAGCGCGTACGACCGTTGCGCGGTGACCTTCGTGAAGTACAAACCGCGGTCCAAGAAGGGGATGCCTGTGGCAAGCACCACATTGCTGCCGATCACGCCGCCCGCGGAGGTGATCACCTCCGAGCTTTCGCCCGGGTTGACCTTGATCACCCGAACTCCGTCGATGACGACGCCGCCCGCCTGACGCAGTTCGCGTACCAGTGCAGTGAGAACATCGACGGGATTGAACTGCAGTTGATCACGAAGGCGCACCGCCGCATAGGTGGGATAAGGCAGCTCAATAGCATCGGTCATCTCGAGGTCCAGATCGAGCCGGCGACCAATATCGAACTCGCGACGGACAGCAGCAGCGCCGGACTGGGTCCCCGCGTAGGTGTAGGCATCTCGGCGCTCGATTTGAAGGCCCTGCTCGTCGCAGTACGCCAGCAGCCACTCCTGCGCTTCCCGATTACCGTCCACGTAGGCGGCAGCGACATGTTCAGTGTGGTTGGCGACGATGGTGGACAACCGAGTGCCCTGCAGCAGCGTGACCTTAGCGGTGGAGTGGCCTGTTGTTACCCCACCCACCGAGCGAGCTTCCACTACGGCCACCTGGCGGCCAGCCCGGGCAAGCAGGACGGCGACGACTAGACCGGTCAGCCCGGCTCCAACAATGATGTCGTCGTAGTGGGCGCCGGGCTTGAACCAGTCAGTCTCTACGGCCGGCGGAGGGTCTAGCCAGATAGAGGGCAGTCCGTCAGTGGGCACATCCCTCGGGTACCCCCGTTGCTGTCGGCTCAACACAGCCAAGAGGCCTCCCTCGGTTAGAGGGAGGCCTCTTGTTCTGTTGGTGACTTTGCGTCAGTGTGTGTGCCCGTGGCCCGCCGGCGTCGACTCCTCTTCCTCAGGCTTCTCCACCACCAACGTCTCGGTGGTAAGCAACAGTGAGGCGATCGAAGCAGCGTTGGCCAGTGCAGAGCGCGTCACCTTGACCGGGTCGATGACGCCGTCGGCGTACAGGTCGCCGTACGTGCCGGTGTCAGCGTTATAGCCCTGGCCAGGCGCCAGCTCGGCAACCTTGGAGGTCACGACATAGCCCTGGTCGCCACCGTTCTCGGCGATCCAGCGGAGCGGCTCAGCCAACGCCCGCCGGACGATGCCAACACCGAGCTTTTCGTCACCGGTGAGACCCAAGTCGCCGTCCAGAGCTTGCGCTGCATGAATCAGGGCCGAGCCGCCACCGGCGACGATGCCCTCTTCGATGGCTGCTCGGGTAGCAGAGACAGCGTCCTCGATGCGGTGCTTCTTCTCCTTGAGCTCCACCTCTGTGGCGGCGCCGACCTTGATCACGCAGACGCCACCAGCGAGCTTGGCCACCCGCTCCTGCAGCTTCTCCCGATCCCAGTCGGAGTCCGTGCGGGCGATCTCGGCCTGCAGCTGTGCCACCCGAGCCTTGACCTCTGCTGCCTCGCCCGCGCCGTCAACGATCGTGGTGTTGTCCTTGGTCACCACAATGCGGCGAGCGCGGCCCAAGACATCGAGCCCAACCTGATCAAGCTTGAGACCGACCTCAGGGGAGACAACCTCGCCACCGGTCAGAATGCCGATGTCCTCCAGCATTGCCTTGCGGCGATCACCAAAGGCCGGAGCCTTGACGGCGACGGAAGTGAAGGTGCCGCGGATCTTGTTCACCACCAGGGTGGAGAGCGCCTCACCATCGACGTCCTCAGCCACAATGAACAAAGTTCCCGAGGCTCCAATGACCTTTTCCAGCAACGGAAGCAGGTCGGTCATCGAGGAGATCTTGCCCGAGTTGATCAAGATGTACGGATCCTCGAGAACGGCTTCCATCCGCTCCGGGTCGGTCACGAAATACGGCGAGAGGTAACCCTTGTCGAACTGCATGCCTTCGGTGAACTCGAGCTCAGTACCCATGGTCTGGGACTCGTCGACGGTGATGACACCGTCCTTGCCAACCTTGTCGAAGGCCTCGGCGATCAAGCGACCGATCTCTTCATCGCGCGCGGAAATCGTGGCCACATGAGCCATGTCCTCGGTGGTTTCCACCTCTCGGGAGTTCTCCCGGAGCCGGTCCTCGACCGCATCGACGGCGGCGTCGATACCGCGCTTGAGTCCTACCGGGCTGGCACCCGCCGCAACTGCGCGGAGGCCCTCATGCACCAAGGCCTGGGCGAGCACGGTGGCGGTTGTCGTTCCGTCGCCGGCGACGTCGTTCGTCTTAGTGGCGACTTCCTTGGCGAGCTGCGCGCCGAGGTTCTCATACGGGTTCTCGAGCTCGACATCGCGGGCCACGGTCACACCGTCGTTGGTGATGGTGGGCGCACCCCACTTCTTATCAAGCACGACGTAACGGCCCTTGGGACCGAGGGTGACCTTCACGGTGTTGGCGAGAGCGTCGACGCCACGCTCTAGCGAGAGCCGTGCCTCCTCGTCGAATTGAAGGATCTTTGCCATAGGTGCGGATCCCCTTACTTGGTTACGACCGCGAGGATGTCGCGGGCATTCAGCAGCAACAACTCCTTGCCGTCGTACTTGACTTCGGTACCGCCGTACTTGCTAAAGATGACGACGTCACCCTCAGAGACATCGAGGGGTACCCGGTTGCCGTTGTCGTCGACACGGCCAGGGCCGGTGGCAAGCACCTTGCCCTCCTGCGGCTTCTCCTTGGCGGTGTCAGGAATGACCAGGCCCGAAGCCGTGGTCTGCTCTGCTTCGAGCGGCTCAACGAGGATGCGATCCTCGAGCGGCTTGATCGTGACTGCCACGTCAAACCCCTTTCACAAGTGATATGTCCGGATGTGTGTACTGGTCGAGACGTCGTCGCGGGTGCCATCCCGGCCGCCAGCGTGAGCTGGCACACTCATATGGAGAGTGCTAACCAGACATTAGCACTCGATATATGCGAGTGCCAGCTCGACTTGATTCATGTTTGCGACGACGAACGTCGACGGACTCTTTAGGCTCGTCGATCACACCCGCTCCACGATCGCGACGACGGCGCCCTCGGGGGTCGGGGAGATCACCAGGGTTGCTGTGTTGGGTCCGGCCAGCCGCAGCCGCTTTCGCAGATGTGCGGGATCGATATCGATGCCCCGTTTCTTGATCTCCAGCACACCGATCTGAGCTTCTCGTACCCAGGCGCGGAGCGCCTTGAGGTGGAAGGGCAGCCGTCGCCTCAGCTCAAATGCAGTTGCGAATGGTGTGCCGCACAAATGATCACTCGTTAAGTACGCGACCTCGGGGTGCAGGAGTCCAGCACCGAGCTGACTACCCAGCTCGGGAATTACGCCTGCCCTAATAACGGCGCCAGCAGGTTCGTAGAGATAACGGCCGAGCTCGCGTACTGGCAGCGGTGGTGCATCCGATGCTGCAAGCCGAGCATTTGGCATCACCAGCGCAGAGCGCTGTCCGGGATGAGCGCCGGGACCAGCCCAGAGCACTACCTCGACTGTCTCGCCACGATGGGTGATCCATTCGGCCTCGGCCGCCTCGGGAATCAGCGAATGCGGCAGCGCTGGACCCAGTTTGACGCCTGCGGTACGCCTGCCGTCGAGCAAGCCCGCGACAAACGACCAGGGAGGTGCGAAGTCTTCCACGCGCCAGACCCGACCACGATCGTTGCGACGTGCGGGATCGCAGAACACAACCACGCCAGGCTCTATCAGCTGCTCGGCCACCTGCGTGGCGTCGGCGCAGATGACCTCAGCGTGGCCAGCAAGATTTGCCCGCGCGACCGCCGCCGTCGCCGGATCGACCTCCACTGCAACCACCTCGAGACCGGCTCGAGCAAAGGCCATGGCATCTGAGCCGATGCCGCAGCCCATGTCGATTACACGGCGGACTCCCGCCTGCAGAAACCGGCTCGCATGGTAGTCAGCGACTTCCGGTCGGGTCGCCTGCTCAAGACCGGCTCTGGTGAAAAACATCTCCAGGGCGGCCTCCCCGAACTTAGTCTTCGCCTGCCGACGCAACGCCACTTGAGTCAAAGCGGCCGCAGCAAGCTCGGGACCGTACCGTGCCCGCATCCGAGATGCGGCTGCCAACGACTCCGGATCCTCCTCCGACATCGCCGCAGCAAGGGCGTCCTCGGTCAGCCCGAAAGGTAGCGACACATTCACATTGTGTTAGCTCCGTCCGACCGGCCCGCGTTTGCCGTCGAAAGACGGCAAACAGGTGCCGAATGGCCAGTAAGTCACCTCCTAGCCATCCGAGGACGGGAAACGCAGGTTGTGGACATGTCGTAGGACCTAGATCAAGATCTTGCTCACCGACAAAGACGAATCAGCTCCAATGTCCAGGGCAGATGGCTTGCCACCGGCGGCGACGATCTCTGCGCCGAGAACCGCGATCATGGCGCCATTGTCTGTGCACAGGTTCGGCCGCGGGGTACGCAAAGAGATGCCACGCTCCGCCGCCCGCTCGGCCAGCAGCGTTCGCAGCCGCCTATTCGCAGCGACTCCGCCCCCGATCAGCAAATCGCTGGCCCCCGTCGCGGCGCAGGCATCCATGGCCTTTGCAGTAAGAACATCACACACCGCCTCCTGAAAGCTCGCGGCTACGTCCGCCAGCGGAACGTCTAGCCCATCCCGTTGTCTAGCCTCGACCCAGCGGGCAACAGCGGTCTTGAGTCCGGAAAAGGAGAAGTCAAACCGGTGCCGCTCAAGGTCCTTGCGAGCGGTGAGGCCGCGCGGAAAACGGACATAGTCCGGATTACCGGTGGCCGCTTTGTCGATGTAGGGACCTCCGGGATACGGCAGGCCGAGCACTCGCGCCACCTTGTCGTACGCCTCGCCCGCCGCGTCGTCAATCGTCGAGCCGAGCTCGACGATGTTGTCGGTGATGCTCTCCACTTCAAGTAGCGACGTGTGGCCACCTGACACCAGCAGCGCGATGCAACGCTCTGGAAGCGGCCCGTGCTCGAGTAAGTCGACCGCGACGTGCCCCACGAGATGGTTAACGCCGTACAAGGGCTTGTTCAACGCGTATCCGAGGGCCTTGGCGCTCGCTAGGCCCACGACCAGCGCACCCATCAGCCCGGGTCCGACGGTCACCGCGACGCCGTCGATCTGCGACAGATCGATGTCGGCCGTGGCACAAGCCCGCTCTAGCGTCGGCACCATGGCTTCCAGGTGGGCCCGACTCGCGACCTCCGGCACCACCCCGCCAAATCGGACATGCTCCTCGACGCTGGAGGCCACCTCGTTGGCCAACAGTTCGTGCCCCCTGACGATGCCGACGCCGGTCTCGTCGCAGGAGGACTCGATGCCCACAATCAGGGGTCCAGGGGTCGGGCTCGCCGAGCTGCTCACACTTCCTCTTTCATAGTCGCCATCCGACCCGGCCAGCCCTGGAGGTCATAGAGCTTCAAGATCAAGGCGTGCTGGCCCGGGGCGTAGTAGTCCTGACGAGCGCTGAGTTGTTCGAAACCCAGCTGTTGGTAGAGCGCGATCGCCGGCTCGTTTCCGTAGCCAACATCCAAGATCACTTCACGCACTCCAAGCTGACGCACCATCTCCAATCCGGCCCGTACCAGGTCGGCACCGATTCCCCGGTGGCGGCTCAGCGGCTCCACTGCTAGGCGATGCAGATCAGCCAGCTCGCCAATGGTGTTGAGCGAGATCACCCCAGCCGCGTGTTGAGTTCGGGCAATCAAGATCGTGCGATGTTCGGCAAGCAACTCGCCTCGCCAGGTGCGCTCGCTCCACTGTTCTGTAGCAGGAAAACTGGAGCGCTCTATGATCATGATCGCATTCAGATCATCAAGGCGAGCGGGCAGGATGCTGATCTCGGGGTTGCGAGAAGCTTTGATCATCGCCGGAGGCCCTGATAGTGCAGTACCGATTTGGGTCGGGTCAGCTCGGTCGCGTCGGGATGACGCAGATAAAGCGGCTCGCGCCCAGCATCGGGCAGCGTCGCACCGCGAGTAGCGAGTACGCCCGGGTCCATCGCTCGTGGGCCAGGCACCGGGTGGAGTTGATCGGGGTACAGATCAGCGGCCGGCCCGATGGCGGGCAGTTGCGGTACGTCGCTGGGCTTCGAAACTGCAGGCTCCCCCAGACGTACGCCATCGGCGCGATACCGAGCCCAGTAGACCTCGCGCCGCTTGGCATCGGTAGCGACGATGAACTCTCCCGAGTCTGCTCCAGCGAACTGGGCCGCCAGTACGTCGAGACTGCAGATGCCGCGCAGCTCAAGCTGCAGCACGTAGCTGAGCACTTGTGCGGTGGCGACGCCGACCCGCAAACCGGTGAACGGCCCGGGGCCCAGGCCGACGATCAGCTGGCCAAGATCATCAGGCCGTACGGCCGCCTCGTCAAGACAGCCTGAGATCAGCGGCAGCAGTTGCTCGGCATGAGCCATCTGGTCGGCGACACTCGCTGTTGCGAGCATGCGCTCTCCCTCGGCAAGCCCGACGTTGACCACTGTTGAGGTGTCCAAGGCCAGCACCAATGCAGCCCTAGTCATGATCAACACCGTCATGATCAACACCACCAGGGCCTTCCGGGCGCAGCACGCTAAGGTCTACCGCCCGCCACCGAGAGCCAACCGGACGAATCGTCACAACGCGCTCGCTGTCATCGCTGGCTGCCATGGAGTCTCCCTCCGAGGTCCAGATATCGATCTCTAGTCGGGCATCAGAGAGACCATCCGCAATTCCCTGCCCCCACTCCACGACGGTGATCGAGTCGGCCACCGCGGCATCTAGATCAAGATCATCCAGCTCCGATGCCGTGGCTAGCCGGTAAGCATCGACGTGCATCAAGGTCGGTCGGCCGATCCTCGAGGGATGGATGCGCGAGAGGACAAAGGTTGGGGAGATGACCGGCCCCTCGGAGCCGAGCCCGCGTCCGATTCCTTGGGTCAATGTGGTCTTACCAGCACCAAGATCACCACCGGCGAGTATCACATCGCCTCGTTCCAGGAACTTCGCTAGCCGTTCACCCAGCCGGCCCATCGCTTCACTGGTCGGAACCTTGATCGCCAAGGGCAGCGGCTTGGCCAACATCACGCCATGGTGCACTTGGCGATCCACAACGAAGCCACGATGCTGCCAAAAGACGATGAATTCAGGAAATTCCGTGCGAGCGAGAAGTTCGACGCGCTCGAAGCCGCGAATTGCAGCGAGCTCCTCAGCTGCTGCCACCATCGTCGAGGCGATGCCATGCTGCTGCAGATCCGGATGAACCGAAACGCGGGAGAACCTCGCGGTACCAGCACCGTCCGGGTCCGGCAGCACGACAATGACACCGGCTGGACGACCTTCGACCTGGGCGATGATCCCACTGCCACGGCGTAGCTTGGCGGCCAAAGTCTCCGCAGTCTCCTCGTCAGCATCAGACGGCGGATCGACACGGGGCCTGGCACCAAAAGCGCTGTGGATGACCTCAATCATCGCGGCCGCGTCCTGCGGCGACGCGATCGAAACCACAAGATCAGAAACCGAGACGCTCACTAGCTACAGAGCGTAGCCAACCCGACGTGCCGGCTACCGCA
Source organism: Propionibacteriaceae bacterium (assembly GCA_036566085.1). Classification (GTDB taxonomy): domain Bacteria; phylum Actinomycetota; class Actinomycetes; order Propionibacteriales; family Propionibacteriaceae; genus Microlunatus. Next base: position 1,058 of record DATCXA010000014.1, on the reverse strand, counting down.
GCTTCGGTGCGCTGAGACTGGGGCCATCTGCCAAGAGCTTTCGAACTGAAACCGTCGAAGGTGCGGTCAGAAAGCGCGACGAGATCGAGAGCCACCGGCCGCGGTCGAAGCTGGTGATCGGCGACCACCTCGGCGTCCAGGCCTACGAACTCCGCTGTCGCCGGGTCGTACCCGGGCGGAGCGGCTGCGCAGCACAGGCGGCGGAGCGATCACCCGCTGATAGTCGGCGTCGCTAATGGCATCGCCGCTAGATCGCCGCGCGCCGGTCGCTGCGGCAAGCGCGCTGTCGCCTGGAATCGCGGCCAGCATCACTGGCCGTACGCCCGCCTGCGTGGTCAGACGAGCAAGCTCGCGGCGCTGGTGAGGCAGTGCGAAGGCGACGACGGTGCCGGTCCCGCCCGCTCGGGCGGTACGCCCCGCGCGGTGCAGATACTCCTTCGGCCCGTTCGGCGGGTCGGCGTGAAGAACCAGACCCACCTCGTCGACGTGGATGCCGCGCGCCGCAACGTCGGTGGCCACCAGCACAGGGAGCGAACCATGCTTGAAGGCCGACATGATCCGGGTGCGCGCGCCCTGGGCAAGGCCACCATGTAGGGCCCCGGCCAGTATCCCGCTGCGGCGCAGCTGCTTGGCCACTCGGTCGGCCCCCCGCTGAGTGCTGACGAAGATCAAAGTTCGGCCGGGCCGGCTGGCGAGCTCTGCGGTCAGCTCAGCCTTGTGCTGCGGTGCGATGTTGACCAGATGATGGCTCATCAGCGGCACACTGGCCTGGCCGGTGTCGACCTGATGCACAACGGGCTGGTGCAGGTACTTGCGGACCAGCCGGTCGACGGCTTTGTCCAGGGTGGCAGAGAACAACAATCGCTGCCCGCGGTCGGGCACGGTGTCCAGTATCCGGCTGACCGCAGGGAGGAAGCCGAGGTCGGCCATGTGATCCGCCTCGTCGAGCACGGTGATCTCGATACGGGTCAGATCCGCCTCTCCCTGGTCCATCAGATCGATCAGCCGTCCGGGCGTCGCGACCACAAGGTCGACACCACGGGAGAACGCCAGGATCT
>DATCXA010000772.1:0-5701 GCA_036566085.1 Propionibacteriaceae bacterium | reverse complement strand
GACGGCCGCTGCTGCAGCCCGCTGACGTTGCCTTTGTCGGCTTTGTCGGCGACGAAGAGGATGTGCACGGCTTGGTGTCGGCACCGCGGCTGCCGGGCGCGGAGGTGATCGCCAACCCGGTAGCCGCTGGTCGACGTGCGTTGACAGCGTTGCGCCATCGACATCTCGTCCTGCACTTCGATGTCGACGTTGTCGATGCTCTCGACCTGCCACTCGCCGACATCGCCACCTATGGGACAGGCGTGCAACTGGACCATGTCGCGCCGCTGCTTGGGACTCTTGTTGCCGACCCCAGAGTGGTCGGCATGTCCATCGTCGAAGCCAACCCGGATCACGACCCAGATGGAACCTCCATCCGTCGGCTTCTGGCAGTGATCGCTGGAGTGCTGGCCGCCGCGGACTAGGAGAATCGGCAATCTGCCACACACAGACAGCACTGCGTGGTTTGCCTGGATCGGGGCGGCGACCGAACGACGCCGCAGCGACATGTATTGCAAGCGGATGTTCCGCTCGGTGAATCATGACGACCAAATCCAGGTCGACCGGTCTCATGAGCGGCAACATCCACTCATCGTGAGCAACCCTCAGTCCGTCGGTCGGCCCGTTAGGTCGCGATAGTCGCCTGGCTGTGTCGCCTGGCTGTATGTCTCACTTGTACGCGTCGGGGCTGTAAATCTGACCAAGGCAGAACAAGGGTGCATCATTTCCATTGATCGGAAGCCTTGGCGAGTCAGACCCTCTTTGTCTTGTGCTATCAGGTCCTACAGCGATCTACCTCTCGCAAGGCGACCCCCTTATGACGCTCGCAGAAAATGGCCCATTCGGATCGAAAACAGACATTGCGACCGATTACGTCGCCGTCGCTGAATAGCCCTTCTCTCTACACACAGGTCCTCGCGATACTGCGCAGTCCCTGCTCGACCTGCTAGCCACCGGCGAGACCTACAGGCTAACCGGACCGTGTACCACGCCTGACCAACCACGTACTGACCCGTCAGCCGTCAGTTTGTCGGCTGGGTGTCACCGATACGACCACGCCACATAGCGGCCGTTACTCAGCAGCATTCAAGCGGTCAGGGCGGATCGTGCATCGGCTCGAAGGAAGTTCCCCAAGGCGACCCTCCGGTGGGCACTCATGCGACGATCAGTGGACAGGAAGAAACGTTGCCTGACCCAGATTCCTGAAGGAGAAACTCCCACGAAGATCATCAACGTAGTCTTGCGGCGGCTGTGGACCGGGCAATTCCGCTCCAAACCGTGTTCCCATGTGCACCTCGCTCCAGCTGATATCGGTCCCGCATCCGAAGTGTGCGGAGAGTGCGTGGCACTCGGAGACTCATGGCCAGCGCTTCGGATGTGCCTGCTGTGTGGTTACGTCGGTTGCTGCGACAAGTCAAAGAACAAGCACGCCCGAGAGCATTTCCGCCAAACTGGCCATCCCTTGACCCGGCCCTACAAGGAGCGGGGTATGGATTGGGTGTGGTGTTACGTGGACGAGGCGCTTCTCGACCCGATATGACCCACATCTTTGTTGCGAGGCTTACTTCGGATCGCCGCGAACTGGTGTACTGGCGAGGTGGCAGGCTCGATCCAAGTCATGGGCATTACCGATCTTCGAGCCCACCCCCGAGCGGATTCTGATCGTATTCGGAGCGCCGATCGCGTTCGCTATCACAGGGTTCCTCCATCTCGTCGCTGACGGGGACGTTCCCGACATCTACAGCGGGCTGAAGGGCCAGGCGGGCCTACGGATTGCCCATCCACGCTGTGCAGCTGCTGCTTATCCTGCTGTTGGCGGTGGCGGTCTACTGGCTGACCGAGGGGTTGACAAGCACCGCGGCGCGCATTAGTCGCGTCGCTCTATTGCCCTACCTCGTCTTCTACAGCGCATTCGACGCAGTCGTCGGCCTGAGCAACGGGCTGGTTGTGAAGTATGGAAGCGAACTGCCGCCAGCCGAGCAGGCCGTGCTAACAGGGGTCAGCGACGCCCTTGCCAACCTCATAGATCAACCCGTGCCCCTAACGATCTATCTCATTGGCACCTTGTCGTGGGGCGGTGGCCGTCATCGCCGCTGCAGTTGCGCTGAGCCAAGCCGGAGCTCGGCGAACTGCAACGATTCCATTGGGTCTGGCCGGAGTTGTCGGAGCAATCGATCATGCTGCACCTTTTGGACCAGTCGCGATGCTGCTATTTATCATCGCCGCCTTCGCGCTCAGTCGAGCGGGCACGGTCCGGCCTACGTCTGACCTGACAGGCCGACCTGATCTCCCATCGGCGTGATCGATACTGCACTGATGCAATTCATGCGACACTTCTATGGTCCGAGGCGGGCCTGAAATATCAGCAACGCCGCCGCGGACTCGTGTGTCCACTGCTTCCGGCCCTCGGCTCTCTCCAGCGTAATGATCCACTGGATGGCGGCCGACTCACGGCGTGGCCCAGGACTGCTCTCGGTTCGGTGGCGCTTCGTCAGAGATATCACATGCCGACCCTCTACCGAGCCCGTCATCATTCCAGGCGCGACGGCTGTGTGTGTCTCCGGTGGAACCACTCGCGCTGCCGTAGCTTGACTGCGCTTAGTCGCTCACTACCTGATCGCCGAGCGCATCGGCAGCCGCGTCGAGATTCTCGGCACAGATGACTGCGAGGAACTCCTCGGCCGACACTCGAACCGGAAGGAGTAGGTCGATGTTGACGCCAGCATCGGCGAGCTTCCGGAAAGCCTTTGCACCGGCCCCTGGCACGTTTTCCATGCGGATAGTGAGGGCTGGTCGCTCGTCGTACTCGATATCGGCGTCCTCAAGTGCAGCCCTGGCACCTCTCTCGTCGTCAGCGATGAAGGCAACCGTGCCCGTGTCGCCGTGTGCCGCACCGCACACCACGATGTTGACACCGCGAGCAGCCATGGCCTCGCAGAGACGGGCGAGCTGACCGGCCCGGTTGTCGAACTCGACAGTGAACGCGCTCATGTTGACCTCCTAGTCCGCGCCGCATGACTGGTACTGGTTTCCGGTCGAACGTACTCCCGGAGATATCGGTGGAGAACGAGCAAGCGGCAAGATCACTATCAGACGGCCCGTGGCGCCGCGTTGTTTCTCTGGACGAGCAGGACTGGGGCGTCGACACCGATTCTGGGATCCGCAGCCGTCGGATCAGGAGTCATGCAGCGGTGGCAGTAAGTACCGCGGTTCTGGGCATCGCCCACTGGTGGCCTGTGCCAAACCGAGGAGCGCGGCCGCCGAACTCGGCCGGCGGCATCTGTAACCAGCGGCCGCTACCTACCGGCTTCCTGAACGTGCGCTCAGCTCGACGAACGACATAGGGAACCCAAACCGCCGAGCGTCCACTCGGGGCGAGCTCACCCGTCATGGGGCTTCCCTCGGAAGTCGAACGGCGATGATCACCGCCGCAATGGTGAGGAGCAAACCGGCGAGTGCTTGTTGCAGCGGAATGAGGTCGACCTGACCACTCCAGATGAAGAGCGGAGCGCTCAGCGCGTAAAGGATGCCCGGCACTCGCAATCGGGGTGATGTCCGAACCAGGGCAACCACCAAAAACACAGTGCCGATGAGCCAAAACAAGACCGCGAAACCGGCGGTAGTCATGAAGGCGGGACCATAGGCGGTATCGGCGTTCAGTGCCTGTGCCGCCGCTGTGTCACCTCGCAAGTAGGCACGTCCGATGCCCGGCTGAACGAAAGCCGCGCTACCAAAAGCCGACGCCAGATACACCTGCGCTATGACGGTGATGATCGTCCCGATCAACGCGGCACGGCGGAAACGACCGCCGGCCAACAAAACAAACACCGAGGACACCCCAAGAATCGCCAGCGCGGCTCCGCCGATGCTGGCAACCAAGTGACTGACAAGGAACTCACCGGTAGTGACAAAGCGTGCGTAGCCCTCGAAGTCGGTCTGGACGGGCGGCTGCTGCCTAATCGTGCTGAGGGCCAGAAGCAGACCAAAAGCCGGTAGCAGCCAAATCCCCTTGCACGCGACCCGCGTCAGGTATGTCCCGCGTTCCTGCTGTTGCAGCTGAGTACTCACACCAAGCCTCCGAGGCGTCTGTCAGATCCTCATCCTGAGGGATACCGGCAGGGCTGTCGCGCGGCCCTAACCGGCTCGACGAGCCTTAGCTCAATCACGCAACTATTAAGAATCCCGTCTTTTCGCCGACTCTCTTGCGGAATCTCGGTGCCGATCCCCAGCTTCCGGCAACATCGGGGATCAGGCGTCCCTCGACGAACACAAATCGATCGCCCGAGCCTTGAACTCCGGCGGCCGTTCACCGGGAGCGCCATATGTTCCACATGGTCGTGTGCTTAAGCCTTTCCTGTTCACCGACATCGTCAGATTGACGATGATCGTTCGCCCCAGGTCTCTGCGGCATCGGATACAGCGAGCGGAGCGAGCTCATGGCGAAGCAATTTGCCGACGGAGCTCCGCGGCAACCGATCCACGAATGTGACCGATGCCGGCACCTGATGCGCTGTGAGGCGCGCTCGGCAGAACTCGAGCAAGTCATATTCGCTCACCGCCTTGCCAGCTGCGAGCACGACGAAGCCCTTGCCGATTCCGTCCCGTTGCACGACGCCGGCATCGGCGACCGCGGGATGCTGTGTGAGCACGCGCTCCACATCTCCCGGGTACACGATATGGCCCGACACCTCGTATGCATCGTCCATGCGATCGACGATCCAGACGAACTCCTCGTCGTCGATCCGCGCGGCATCCCCCGTGCGCAGCCACCCGTCCTCATCGATCGCATCTCGGGTGGCGTCGGCGCGCTCCCAGTAGCCGGCCATCACGTTGGGGCCGCTCGCGAGCAGCTCGCCCGTCTCATTCGGCTCACAGGGGGTGCCGTCGGGTCGGACAATCCGGATGTCGACGAACAGCGGCGGCTTGCCAGCCGACCCGACCTTGCGCAGCGCGTGTGCTGGATCAAGGAGCAACACGAACGGCGCGGCCTCCGAGAGCCCGTAGCCTTGCAGGAAGGTCACACCTCGCTGCATATATCTCCGGATGAGGCGCTCCGGGACGGGTGCGCCACCGGTGATGTAGCAGCGGACGCTCGAGAAGTCGGCGGTGGGCCAGGCCGGTGACCGGGTGAGCGCTTCGAGCAGATCCGGATTCCCGAATCCGATGGTGACGCGTCGCTCCTCGATCAGCCGGAGGATTTCGTCCGGTTCAGGTGTCTGGGGGATGATGACCGTCCCGCCAGCGAACAGGACCGGCAGCACGTTCACGCCAGTGCCGCCAGTCCGGAAGAACGGCGCGATAGCGATCGTCACGTCGTCGCTGCGGAAATCGATCACCGAGAGGAAGTTGATGACGTTCCAGGTGACGTTGCCATGCGTCAACATCACCCCTTTCGGTGCCCCCGTGGTACCCGACGTATGCGGCAGCATGCACACATCGTCGAGTCCAATGCCCTGGTTGACTGGATCGTGCGGAGACTCCGCGACGAGGCGCTCATAGTCGATCTCCGCGCCCTTCGATGTACCGACGACCACACGGGACCCCACCCCCGACGGAAGCGAAACGCCAGCAGCCGCCTGCTCCACCACAATGACGGTGGGCGAATATCCCATCAGCACATCGGTGATGACGGCGTCGTCGAGCCGATGATTGACCGGTGCCATGACGGCACCTAGCTTCGCGGTCGCAAACAAGACCTCGAGGAACGCCGGATGATTGGCGC
>DATCXA010000771.1:0-3188 GCA_036566085.1 Propionibacteriaceae bacterium | reverse complement strand
CGATCGACAAAGCCGAGCCGGTTACGGTCTCCCCCGCAGCGGAGTCCGCGCTTCGGCCAGCCACTGGACCGCGGCACAATACGCCCTTGGCGGTGCTGTTCGGGTCGAATCTTGGTACGGCGGAGGGCATCGCAACTCGGCTGGCGCAAGAGGGAACCGAGTGGGGCTACGAGGTAACCCTGGGTGCCCTCGATGATTACGTCGCGCAGCTGCCCGCGAAAGCGGCGATCCTGGTTTGCTCCTCTTATAACGGGCTGCCCCCGGACAATGCCATCAAGTTCCACCAGTGGCTCGACGAGTCGGGACCGGAAGCATTTGACGACTTGTCGTACACCGTGTTCGGTTGCGGCAACACCGAGTGGGCTACGACGTACCAGGCGGTGCCCGCTGAACTCGATGCCGGGCTCGAGCAACACGGCGGCAAGCGGGCACACCCGCGCGGCGCTGGCGACGTACGCGGCGACTTCGATGCCGCGTACCGCAACTGGCACGACACGCTGTGGCAAGACATCGCCGCTGCGCTCGGCGTCGATGCAGCCCAGGAAACCGATGAGAGCCAGCCGCGACTGTCGATCACGGTGACGAATCGTCAGGTCACCAATCCAGTCATCGTGTCCTATCACGCGCAGGCGGCGGTCGTGCGTGACAATCGCGAGTTGCTGGGTGCCGGCGCAGACCGCTCGACTAGGCACGTTGAAGTCGCCCTACCGTCCGGTGTGGGCTACAAGGCAGGCGACCACCTTGGAGTGCTGCCGCGGAACAACATCAACGTCATGCGGCGCGTCATGCTGCACTTCGGTCTGGACGCTGGCTCTTACGTCACGATCATCGCGAACCGCGGGAACCATACCCACCTGCCCACTGACGAGCCGGCCCCGCTACTTGGCATCCTGGGCAGTTGCGTCGAACTTCAGGATCCGGCAACCCGCAGCGACATCGAGGTAATGGCTCGCTACACCAGTGATCCGGAGCAACGGTCATCGCTGGAGGGCCTCGTCGGTACCGACGACACTTCTCAGACCAGGTTCCGTAACGAGGTGCTAGCGCGCGGACGCTCATTGCTCGACTTGCTCGAGGACTGCCCGGCCTGTGACATGCCGTTCGAGGTCTTCCTCGACCGCCTGCCACCGCTGCGACCCCGCTACTACTCCATCTCCTCCTCCCCTCTTGTCAGCCCGGACATGGTCAGCATTACCACCGGGGTATTGCGTGGGCCGGCGCGATCGGGGACCGGCGAATTCCGTGGGGTGTGCTCCACCTACTTGGAATCCAACGCCCCGAACAGCACGGTGTTTGCCTTCGTACGCGAGCCGACGATCGCCTTCCGGCCGCCCGATGATCCGCAACTGCCGATGATCATGATCGGCGCCGGTACGGGGCTGGCACCATTCCGCGGCTTCTTGCAGGAGCGGGCCGCGCTGCGCGCCAACGGCGCCTCCGTCGCCACCTCATTGCTGTTCTTCGGTTGCCGCACTTCCTCGGACGACTACCTCTATGAAGACGAGCTGCGGCGTTATGAGGCTGACGGCGTGGTCAAGGTGGACGCGGTGTTCTCCCGCGAGGGAGATGCCGAGCGACGTTACGTACAGGATGCGATCATCGGGCGAGCCGACGAAGTCTGGAATCTCATTGAAGATCAGCGCGCCAACATTTACGTCTGCGGCAACGCCAACACCATGGCGCCTGGTGTCCGCACCGCCCTCATCCAAGTGTTCCGGATGAAATCGGGTGCATCGACGGACGGCAACAGCTGGCTGGCCGGGTTGCGAGCCGACGGCCGGTTCCTCGAGGACATCTGGGGAGGCTGACGATCATGGCCGAGGCCCCGATCACCGAGACTGGGTTGGAGCCGAATCGCCGCGCCAAACGCGCAGCAGCGTCCCCCACAGTGAAGCTCGCCCGGCTATCGGGCTTGACGGGCATTGCCTTCGCCGCACTTTTTGTGCTGGCACTGGTCTTCATGTATACGACACCCAAATTGTCCGCGTCGGATGAAGCGATCACTGCCTTCTACTCAGGCAGTAGCACGGTGCTCGTGACCGTTGGCCTGTATCTCGTCCCGTTCGCCGGGATCGCCTTCCTCTGGCACGCGCACACCACCCGACTACTGATCAGATCCCTTACGCCATCGCCCTCCGCCATTCCGTACGGCTTGCAGCTGGCATCCGGCATCCTCTTCGTCGTACTGCTCTTCGCCGGGACGGCTTCGGCCGGCTCGGTTGCGCTCTTGAAGGATCTGACGAACGCGCCGTTGCCGTCGGCCGATTTCGTGCGCGGCATGCTTGCGGTCGGCTACGGAATGGTCTTTGTATATGCCATTCGCGGCGCAGGAATGTATGCGCTGACGACGACCACTCTGCTTCGGGGAGCGAGCATCATGCCCACCTGGCTGGCGATCGTGAGCTATCTGCTGGCCCTCTTCTTGTTGATCAGCACGACACTGCACCCGGTTGTCGTGCTCCTCTTCCCCATCTGGGTCGTGGTCGCCGGCCTGGTGGTCTTCCTCCGCGCCGGTCGAGTCGCCGAACCGGCCGAATCTGAAAGGCAATCCGCATGACTGCACCGCAACCACTTGAGGACCGTAAGGCCACACCGGTGACGGTTGATGACATCCCAGGACCGAAGGGCCTGCCCGTCGTAGGCAACATGTTCGACGTACCGCCCGACCGCACGATCGTCACACTGATGGAGCTGACCCGCGAGTACGGTCCCATGATCCGATTGCGAACCCCGGGCGGTGATCGGTTCGCGACCTCAGGCCTCGCGATGATCGACGACTTATGCGACGACGAGCGCTTCGACAAGCTCGTCGGTGACGGTCAGAAGGCGGTCCGAAGCTTCGGCCGGAGCGCCGGATTGTTCACCTCCGACACCGATGATCCGAACTGGTCGAAGGCCCACAACATCTTGCTGCCTAACTTCAGCCAGCAGGCAATGCGGGACTACGTGCCGATGATGAACGACATCGCGACGCAGTTGATGCAAAAGTGGGAGCGGTTGAATCCGGGCGAACCGGTCGATGTCACTGCTGACATGACCCGTCTCACTCTCGACACCATTGCGCTGTGCGGCTTCGGCTACCGCTTCAACTCCTTCTACCGCGACACCATGCATCCGTTTGTCGAGGCCATGTACGGCGTGTTGGGTGAGAGCCAAAGACGCGCCCGGGCACTGCCCATCCAGACCAA